>NZ_JAFEVM010000001.1:0-147493 GCF_016901105.1 Treponema sp. Marseille-Q4523
GAGTATAATAGAACAAATTTTATCCCATTGCGAGGAGACATAAAATGAAAAAAACAGTATTGGTCGTTTTGGGAATATGCTGTTTGAGTGCAAACATATTCGCAAAATTCGTAATCAGTCCGACTATCGGTATTTCCAATTTCCATTCGACGGAACTTTTATACGATGACGGAGAAAAGAATACCGTGTCGTGGACGTCCATGAATTTCGGCGTATCGCTGGGAACTGTAAATGAAAGCGGGTTTACCTTTTTATTTTCGACGGATTTTTTTGCTGTCGGCACGATGGAAGTTGCAAAAGAATTTTCTTCATCGGATAAACAAACGGGCACGGTTGATTTTAAAGGCGGGCCGTTTATAAACGTAACTCCTTTACTTGGCTATACGTACCACGGTATCAAGAATCTGTACCTTACATTTGCAACAGGACTAAACTTGGGCTACGGAACCTTAAAAGTAACGAAGTTTACTTTTTCAGGTGTTACATCGCCTGCGCTTGACCTTCAATTAAATTTGGCAAATATCGGTATCCCCTTTTACATCGGCGCGCAGTATTATTTTACCGAAAAAATAGGCATAAATCTGGGCATACAGGACGCCGTCGGCATCGGTTGGGTCTGGTACAATACAAACGGATTAGGCTCTTTACCGTATTTCGGAACAGGCGACATTGACGTACCCGCTTTTACAAATGTCTTTTCGTTAAAAATCGGCCCCGTATTCAGACTGTAACAGTACATATTTTTTATAACGGTCGCCTTGAAGCATCGGCTTTCAGGCGGTAAAATCTTGTTCCAACCGGCTTTCCGCGTCTTGCCCTCGCGGTCTGCCGGTGTTTTTTTTACTCGTCGCGCCCCGCCGCATAGCTTGGCATAAATATTGCTTTTCGTTTTATACCCTAAACGAAAGGAGATATGGATATGGAACGAATCGATGATTTGCCGGAGCTCATACAAACGGGAACGATTTCAAAGGAAGAAGCGGTCAAAAAAATTGCCGAATATATTTACCGCGAACCCTACCGTTTCGGACTTACCGGATTCGATGACGATTTTAAAAGCGAAATCATCCTTACCGTTTTGCAAAAAGGCGCACAGGTTTTCAAGCGCTTCGATGAAAATTGCGGCGCTCTCGGCTCCTACCTCTATGCCTTCGTGCGGGGTCTGATTTTGACGCAAAAACGCGAAGAGCTGCGGAGATTTATTGCAGAGAACAATATGAAAGCGTTTTCGTACTGCGAAAACGAAGAGCGATTGCAAACCGATCCGGCGCTTACCGTTGCGGAAAAAGCCGCAAGCTACACGACGGTTTCGAATACGAAAATCTGGAGAGTACTCTCCGGAAGATGCAAGCGGAAAAACGCAAGCGATGCGAAAACGGCACTCATCCTCGCACTGAAATCGAGTTATTATATTCCCGCTTCTTCAATCGATGCGGTAAGCTCGTATTGCAAACTGCAGAGCGCGGAACTGCAGCGCCTCATCGCCGAACTCAATTCGCTTTTGTATTCGCGGATCGAACGGCGCAATGCGATTATCAGGCGGCGGGACAACGCATATTACTTCCACCGAAAATATTATATGCAGCTCAAAATGTGCGACAAAGAAAAAACCGATACGGAGCGCCTTTTGAAAAAATACCGTAAACAGACGGAAAGCTGGAAACACAAAAACAGAGAATTGCAGCAAAGCCGTTGGCGTGTCTGCCCGACAAATAAAATGATCGCAAACATACTCGGCATCTGTGAGCGGCAAGTGAGTCACTACATCACGAGAGCGCAAAAGCTCATAAGCGAAGAACAAAACGAAACCGAAACGGCGGATAGCCCCGAATAAGGTACGGGAAACGCGCGAAAAGGACACGGAAAATAGAAGCGAGAAGTTCCGTCCGCGAGAGAAGTTCCGTCCGCGTTGCGAAACTTTTGCTTCCGCTGTATGATGGATTGTATGAAACTCTACCTCGCTACGAACAATGCGCACAAAAAGCGCGAAGCGGCGGAAATCTTTTCGCCGCATGAAATCGTCATCCCCGCAGACGAAGGAATCGATTTTGATCCGGAAGAGACGGGAGCGACCTTTTTCGAAAACGCTTTGATCAAGGCGCGCGCGCTCTACGACATCGTGCGCTGCCCTGTCCTCGCAGACGATTCGGGCATTTCGGTCGACGCGCTCGGCGGGAGACCCGGCATATTCTCTTCCCGTTACGGAGGTCCGTCTTTTCCGCGCGGCAGAGCGGACGGCAAAAAGACTGCACAGGATGCGCAAAATCGTTTCCTCATCGAAGAGCTGAACGACGCGCTTTCAGGGAGTACCGGTGCTTGCCGTTTTTTGCACGGCAAGCGGAGTGCGCATTACACGTGTTCGATGGTGCTCTATTTGGGGGACGAGCGCATGTACGCCGCGCAGGAAACGATGGAAGGGGTAATCGTCGCATCGATCGAAGACGCACGGGGAAACGGCGGCTTCGGCTACGATCCTATTTTTTTTATCCCCGAAATCGGAAAAACCGCAGCGGAACTTTCCGACGAAGAAAAAAATGCGATCTCCCACCGCGGCAAAGCGGGACGCAGTATGCAGCGGATCATCGAAATGCTCCAATGATCCATTGAAAAAAGTGAAAAAAAATAAAAAAATCGCTAAAGTTTTTTGCTCTCCGTGCCGATAGTGTAAAAGGATCGAAATTTGCGGCGCGACTTGTCAAGCCGTACCGCCGCATATTTACGATTCACTTGCAGAAAAGTGTAGATGTAGCCTTGTAACACAGATGCACTTTTTTGCAAACCGGCAGAAAGGATTCTGCCGTACATCTATTCCACGGAGGAATACCTATGGTTATCAACCACAACATGTCGGCATTTTTTGCCAGCCGTCAACTCGGCGTCACCGGTGTCAGTCTTGCAAAAGATATGGAAAAGCTTTCATCGGGCGAACGGATCAACCGCGCAGGAGACGATGCGTCGGGGCTTGCAGTATCGGAAAAGATGCGCAGCCAAATCCGCGGTTTGAATCAAGCGTCGACGAACGCGCAAAACGGCATCAGCTTTATCCAAACGACCGAAGGTTATCTGCAGGAAACGACGGACATCATCCAGCGCATCCGCGAACTGGCAGTCCAATCGTCGAACGGCATCTACAGCGATGAAGACCGTATGCAGATCCAAGTCGAAGTTTCTTCCCTCGTAGAGGAAATCGACCGCGTCGCAAGTTCCGCCCAATTCAACGGCATGAATATGCTCACCGGCCGCTTTGCCCGCCCGACGGGAGAAAATACGGTTACCGGTTCCATGTGGTTCCACATCGGCGCGAACATGGATCAGAGGATGCAGGTGTACATCGGTACGATGTCGGCGACGGCGCTCGGACTGCGCGTACTCGGAACGGAGGAAAAAGTTTCGGTTTCAACGCCGGAAGATGCGAACCGCGTCATCGGCACGCTCGACGAAGCGATCAAGCGGATCAACAAACAGCGGGCGGACTTGGGCGCGTATCAGAACCGCATGGAATACGCGATCCGCGGACTCGATATTGCAGCCGAAAATACGCAGGCGTCGGAAAGCCGCATCCGTGACACGAACATGGCAAAACAGATGGTCGAATTTACTAAAAATACCGTTTTGCAGCAGGCGGGAACGGCGATGCTCGCACAGGCGAATGCGCAGACGCAAAATGTCTTGTCATTACTGAGATAGTGTAGTACACTTATAGAAGGAAAATGGGTTCCGCCCTATTTCCTTGTGTACGGTCGCTATCGAGCATGCGTTCGGACATGCTTTGTTCTTTGAAAATGTGCAATCCATAGGTTGTGGCGGCAGGAAAAATCGGCTTGTAAAAAGGCTGATTTTTCCTGCCGTAACGGGTCTGAATCTGCTTTCCGGGGGCGCACTAACCGGAAAGTCAGCCCTCACGGCAAGGACGCAGAGCATGATGTTCTGCGGGTACGTAAACATGGAGGGCACAAATTATGATTATCAATCACAATATGAGTTCGCTCTATGCGGAACGTGTGCTTGGCATTTCGAATGCCAACATACAGGGAAACATCGAGAAACTCGCTTCCGGCGAACGGATCAACAAAGCCGGAGATGATGCATCGGGTCTTGCAGTGTCCGAAAAGCTGCGGAGTCAAATCCGCGGTTTGAACCAGGCGGGGCGAAACATCGAAAACGGTGTATCGTTTTTGCAGACGACGGAAGGCTATCTTCAGGAAACGACGGATATCCTTCAGCGCGTCCGCGAACTGGCGATTCAAGCGTCGAACGGTATCTACAGCGATGAAGATCGCATGCAGATTCAAGTTGAGGTTTCTCAGCTTGTGTCGGAAGTCGACCGAGTCGCAAGTCAAGCGCAATTCAACGGCATGAATATGCTCACGGGCAGTTTCGGCCGCTGGGACGGCGCAAAGACGATGCAGTTCCATGTCGGTGCAAACGTCGACCAAAACGTCCGCGTCTACATCGGCACGATGACGGCAACGGCGCTCGGCTTGAAAAACGCAAACGGCGACAACGAGCAGATTTCGATCGCAACGCCGGACTTGGCAAACGCCACGCTCGGTGCCGTAGACAACGCGCTGCTTCGGGTAACGAAACAGCGGGCGGATCTCGGTGCGTATCAAAACCGCTTCGAGATGGCGTCGAAAGGCGTAAACGTCGCTGCGGAAAATATGCAGGCTGCCGAATCGCGTATCAGAGATACCGAAATGGCTGCGGAAATCGTGGACTACACGAAAAACTCGATCCTCACACAATCGGGTACCGCGATGCTTGCACAGGCAAACAGCCAAACGCAAAACGTTTTAGCGTTGCTGCAATAAAATCGGATTATTGTCCGAGAGACAACCGGATGTCGTCTTTTTGACAATAAACGTAACGGAAAGGATGCGCCCCTTCCCGTTCTTTTTCAGGAGGATTGCCCTATGAATACAATTACCAGCAGTATCGGGCAGGCTTTGGCAATGGATGGCCAGAATTATTTCAAAGTCGCTCCGCAGATGCTCGGTTCCGGTACGACGACGGCGGGAGTCGTCCGCTCCGTACCGGGAGGAGCTGAAGTAGCGCAAAACATTGCACAAAATCTTGCCGAAATACGGGAAAACGTACAGCAGCTCCAGCGGCTGTCCGATATGGTGATGGGACGGCGTTCCCTGCGCTTCAGCGTCAATGAAGAGCTCGGTGAAGTCGTTATCAGCGTATTGGATCCGAGCACCAACAAGGTGATAAAGGAGATACCGTCCGAAGATATACAAAAGATGAAAGTCAGCATGAAAAAAGCGATCGGTTTGCTTTTTGATGAAATGATTTAGTCGCATCTTGCGGACGAACGCGGATTATGCCAGGATTGAACATACCGGGTGTTACCGACAAATACAACACGAACGACACGGTAGAAAAACTAATGAAGGTTGAGCGCGTCCCGCTCGTAAGGGAGCAGGACACGCTGAAAACCTACCAGGCGCAGCAAAACGCGTGGCGGGACGTCAACAGAACGCTGACGGAATTCCGCGACAGCGTTAAAACCCTGTATTCCTATGAAAATCCGTTCAACAATAAACTCGCCTCATCGTCCGACGAATACGCGATTACGGCGGATGCGAATCGAAGCGCACAGTATCAATCGTTCAAAGTCAATGTCATACAGCCGGCAACAGCCGACCGTTTTTTGACGGCGGAACTCCCCGATAATACAAAAGTCCCCCAAGGCACCTACACGTTCCGCGTCGCCGACAAATCCGTTTCGTTCAACTGGAAAGGCGGTTCGCTCACCGATTTTTCAAAAGCGCTCAACAAGAGAGGCGGCGATCTTATCAATTCGCTTGTCATCGGATCGGGAGCGGGAACAAAAACGCTGCTCATCGAATCGAAAAAAACGGGAGAAGCGAATCGCCTCACCTTTGAAGACGAAGCGAAAACCTTTGCGATCGAAACAAAGATGATAAGCCCTGTAAAATCGGATACGGCATCGTTCGGGAAAACGAAAACGGAATTCCGCCCCGCCCCGCCGCAAACGACTTCTCTCGAACAGGAAGGGCTTCCGCGCATCGCAAATACGCAGATCGCCGTTTCAAACGGAAAAATCTCGATCCCGCCGAGAAGCGGATTTTCGCTCGCCGTGCCGCAGGGAAATGACGGAAAGCGCATTTCGTTTACGCTCGCGCCGGCAGCTGTTGAAGATATAACGGAGGCGCTCAATAAAAGACCGCTTGCACCCGAACTTCCGAATGCGGGTTACGCGTCGTTTAAGGACGTCGTCATCGACAACAATCCGTCGGACACCCTGCTTCCGAAAGGCGAAGAGACGAGGAGCGCGGATCTTTTGCCCGTAACGTCGGCAAGCGTCGTCTACGCTGCCATGAGCGACGGAAGCGAAAAAGAAATCGCGACGCCGAATATTTTAGCGAGCGATAAAACCGAAATCGATATCGACATGAACGATTACCCGGGTATCGCTTCGATCGTCATCCGGAACCGGAACACGGGAAGCGCTTTTACGATGTCGTCCGTTTCGCTCTACGATCCGAAATCTGCAGGCGGGTTTACGCCGAACAATGCCGCATCGACGGCGCAGGATGCGATCATCACGTACGAAGGCATCAGGATCAAGCGGCCGACGAACGATATCGACGACGTCGTGCCAGACGTAACGCTGCATGTACACGAAAAAACCGAAAGGACGGCGACGATCAAAATCGATCCGGACGTCAAATCGGCAAAAGACGCGCTCATCACTTTCGTCGGAAAATACAACGAATCGCTCGCGCAAATCAATATCCTTTCTCAAAACAAAAGTGAAATCGTCGACGAGCTCACCTATCTTTCCGACGACCGGCGCGAAAAAGAAAAAGAGCGGCTCGGGCTTTTTATGGGCGACTTTTCCCTTACGAGTATGAAATCGAATTTCCAAGCGATCCAAAGTGCGCGCTATCAGGCAAAAGAGGATGCGGTCATAACGATGCTCTCACAGATCGGCATTTCGACGAACGCGAGCGGAAGTACGGGCGGTTATACGGCGAGCCGCCTCCGCGGGTATCTTGAAATCGATGAAAAAAAACTCGACGCCGCTCTCGCCTCGCATCTCGAAGATATTAAAAATATGTTCGGCTATGACAGCGACGGTGACCTCATAACCGATTCGGGCATCGCATACCGATTGGATCGTGAACTCGGCGCATACGTCCAAACCGGCGGCATCATCGGTACGAAGATAAGCACACTCGGCACGCGTATCAAATCGTCGGAAACGAAGATAGCGCAGCTTGAAACGCAGATGGACAAAAAAGAAAAAGAGCTTCGAAGAAAATTTGCAAGCATGGAAGGATCGCTGAACAGCCTCGAAAGCCAACAGACGACCATTTCGAATTTTATACGGCAAAACAACAGAAACGCCGAATAACAAAAAAAATCGATTAAGGAATTGTTATGGATTTATTTGTGAACGGTGCAAAAATCGACGTAACGCTTGAAGGCGAAAAGACGATCGGAGATGTGCTGCGCTCGTTTGAAGCGACTTGCGAAGAAAACGACGCGGCGGTCATCGGCATACGCGCGGACGGGCAAAAAGTCGACGCGTCTTCATTCGACGAATATGCAAAGCGCCCGCTTTCATCGTCGACGAAAATCGAATTCGATGTCGTGACAAAACAGTCGATAGCCGATTCTTTTAAAAAGCTTTCCGGTCTTTTCGCTTCTCTTGCCGAACGCATGGAACGCGTTCCCGTCGATCTGCAAAACGGCAAAGGAAAAGAAGCGACAGCCTCCATCGCGGAGCTTGCCGACAATATCGAAGTTTTCTGTCGCACGGCTTCTCTGGCATCCCTTTTTCCCGACACGTACAGCGCGATCGTCGTCGACGGAAAACAGGTGTCCGAGTTTTTTGCCGACCTTACGCCCGTGCTTTCGGAATTCGAAAAAGCGCTCAAAGCGAACGATACGGTGCTCGTCGGCGATTTGGCCGAATATGAAATATGCCCGCGCTTAAAGCTCGCCTCAAAAGCGTTGGAGGTTTTCCATGCGCTTTAACGCACCGAGCGGCATCACCCCGCTGCAAGCGCGCCTTGCGACGAAGTACTACGCATACCTCCTCATTCCTGCCTTTATCATACTCGTTTTTTTCGTCATCTACCTGTTGTATCAAATACGGAAGCGCATCCGCTCCTCACCCGAATGGCTTGAAGCGCAAAAAAAGCGGCAGACGACGTATAAAGATATAGAAAAGACGGCAAAGCGTCTTTCGCTTTCCAAAGCCGAAGCTTCTCTTTTGTGGGAGATCTGTCGTGCGAATAAAGCGCCCAATATAAGCTATCTCATCTACAATGCGGCCGAAGTCGATAAACTCTTCAACGCTCAGTATGCCGCAATGGTACAAAACGGCATCGACGAAAAAAAGATCACATCGCTTTTCCGTCTGCGGCATAAAATCGAAATACAGGATGCGGCGGATACGTGGATCACATCGACGGCAGGCATACCCGAAGAGACAAAGCTTTCGTTTTTGCTGTCGCCGGGCGTACAGATCCGATGTACGCTGAAAAAGAATACGGCGGAAAATATGACGCTTTCCATTCCGCGCTCGCTGTACAATTCGGAACGCAAACCCGCCCCGCTTTCAAAAAGCGATTTCGTGTTTATGACGAGGAGCGGCATGACCTACCGTTTTCAAACGCGCGTCATCCGCTATTCGATCGGTTTCGATAACGGCACAGAGATGATATTGTCGCATACAAACGCTCTGCAGCCGCAGACAAAGCGGAAATCGAAGCGCTGCGATATCAATATTCCCTGCGTTTTTTCAGCGGTAAACGACAGACAGGAAAAAACAAAACCGCACAACGGCATCCTTGCGAACGTTTCCGGGGACGGCTGCGCTGTCGTGACGAATCTCCCGATAAAAGAAAACCAGCGTCTGCGCGTTTCGATCATGCTTTCCGAAACAATATACGAAGCGACCGGACTCATCGTCGCAGTTCATAAAAACCCCGCAAACAATACGTTTTCACTCGGTATCCTCTTTACGGATATATCGGACGAAGCGCGGAACCGTATCTTCGCATACGTGTATCGATACAATATCGTGCCGGACGAAAAGCGGAATATCCCGTCTTGATTATTAAACTTTATTACGGTATCGTACAGAAATGAGAGTTGTAGAAATTCGGAACATCTGCCGCGAAGAAGGCAGCATTTATTATCTCCGCAAATTCAAAGGAGACGCCGTCATAGAGCTTCCCGGAGGCGATTTTGAAATGCCTGTGGAGTTCTGCATAGAAACCGATCCGCTCGGCGCAAAAAAAATCGACATAATCATTTCGGAGTCGATCAACTATCCGGTCGTTCCGATCAAAAGCGCATTGAAGACATATATCATCACAGCGGATTCAAAAGGAAAGCTGCCCTTATGACCTTTACGACGAAGAGCGCCGAAGAAACCGAAACGCTCGGACAAAAAATCGGCGCCTTCCTGAAAAAAGGCGACATACTTGCCATGCGCGGCCCTCTTGCCGCAGGAAAGACGACGCTCACCAAAGGCATCGCACGTTCCCTCGACATACGCGATGAAATCACGAGTCCTACTTTTTGCCTCATCAGCGAATATTCGGGAACGATGCCGCTCTACCACATGGACGTCTATCGTCTCGACGGAGCCGAAGATTTTATCAATCTCGGAACGGACGATATGCTTTACGGAGAGGGCGTGTGCGTTATCGAATGGAGCGAAAAGATCATGAGCGAACTGCCCGATACGGCGATTACGATCGACATCGGCGTAAACGACGACGGCACGCGTACCGTGCGCATCTCCAACTGGCCGCACGAAGCGATACGATAGTCCGCGCTCAGGTTTTTCGGGAGGATCATGTGAAAGCGCTTGCGATAGATTCCGCCGGAACGCGCCTTACGGTCGCGGCAAAAAACGATGATGCCGTCGTCTCTTCGGTCTACGACATCGGCATGAAACAATCGGAAACGCTCCTTCCCGCGATCGACGCCGTCGTATCGAAAGCGGGCTTACGGAGCGCCGAACTCGACTATACGGCGCTCTGCCGAGGTCCGGGTTCTTTTACGGGACTCAGGCTCGCCTTTGCCGCGCTCAAAGCCGTCGAACAGGCGACGGGCGCGCCCATCTGCGGCATCCCGACACTCGAAGTCTACGCCTATCCCTACCGCGCCCTCCCCTTTCCCGTCGTTTCCGCAATCGATGCGAAAAAAAACAGATTCTATGCGGCGATTTTCGAAAGCGGAACGGAAATGCTTCCGCCCGGAGATTATGAAATCGAAACGATACTGCGTGCCTTAAAAGATATGAAAGAAGCGCTCTGCACTGGCCCCGATGCGAAGCGTTTTGCCGAAGCCGCCCGACAAAACGGTGTCGGCACAACGCTGTATGCGCTCGATTTTTCGGAACTTACGACCGACTCGCTCTTTGCACTCGCCGAAGCGAAAATCGCAGCGGGAGAAAAACCGCTTGCCGATTTCGACGGCCCCGTATACATCCGCGCAAGCGAAGCGGAAGTCAAACGAAAGGAGATCGCCCAGCGAAAAACTTCATAAAGACTTGATTTTAAACTCGACAGGTTGTCGAGAAAGTAACCGACTTTTGAAACAGCCCCTCACCGCCCTTTCAAAAGTTCCGATATCGATGCGAGCGCTCCCGCATCGGGAGAAGAGGCAGCTTTGTTTTCTTTTTGGATCGCTTTGAACACTTCTTCGCGGAATACTTTAACGCTTTTCGGCGCTTCGATCCCGACTTTGACTTGATCGCCGCGGACTTCGATGATCGTGATCGTTATATTGTCGCCGATTTTAATCTGTTCGTCGACTTTACGCGAAAGGATGAGCATTTCACTTTCCTCCGCGTTTTTTAAGCGCGTCGAGTATCGCGTATTTCGTCGTCCAGCGGCCGTCGCTCAAAATCACCTGCACGCACAGCTTGTTTTTTTTATTGATGACGAGGGGTCCCTGCAGATTTGCGGTAACGGCGCCCCCGTCGGGCGGAACGGTGACGACCGCCATGACGATAAGGTCTTCGGGAGAGTGCACGTCGATTTTTTTTAAACTTTCGTCGTCGATGTCCGCTTCGTAATCGTCGCAAATCAAAAACGGATCGATGAGCAAAAACGCAAGACGCTCGTCGTCGAGGGACTGCAGCCAGATAAGCGGCGCCCATTCCGATTCCATCGTCGCGTATTTTTTATAATCTTCAAAACCGAAAAGTCCTTCGGGAAAGGTAACGATGTGATTTTCTTCGACGCTCTTTACGCCCATCGCCTTTGTCTTAACGTCCATCGAAGCTTACCTCAAATAATCGAGCAGCGTACTCGAATACAAACGCGCGGCCGTGCTCAGCGTCGCCTGATGCGTAAAATCCATCATCTTCATATCGGATGCGGCTTTCGTCAAATCGAGATCGCCTTCGCTTGAGATGCGCTGCGTTACGTTGAGCGCTGTTCCCGAATTGCGTTTTACGTTGAGTTCCGCCCGCTCGTATTCGGAACCCGACTTTGCGATTCTTGTGGTCAAATTGTTAAGACCCTGATCGATCGAACCGAGCACGCGGCCGCCGATCGCTTCATGGTCGCCCGCCAAAAGCGCATTGCGGAGAGAGATAACCGCATCGAACATGGAACCGCCTGAAGCGCGCACGCCGGAAGCGAGATTGTACGGCGGCTTTTGACTTGCATCTTTAATAATGCCGAGGTCGGCGAGTGAGGAACCTGAAACATCTTCGAGCCACAGCTGCCGCGCGTCCGTCGTAGTGAAATTCAGTGCCTTTGTCACGGGATCGAGCGTCGCCTTTACCGCAGCTTCGCTGTCGTTTATCTTTGCGATAAGGGAATACACGTTGTCGCCTGCGTTGATTTTGATTTCCGCACCGTCTACGGCGATAACCGAGTCTTCCCCCGCTCTCCAGCCGGTCGCATCCCTTCCGCCGAAAATCTGCTGGGGCTCCGCCCAAAAAGTGCGCACGCCCGCGTTGTCCGTCGTCAAATATTTGTGCTCGTCGATTTCGACCTGCGTTTCCGAAATATTTCCGTTATAACGCACCCCTTCGATGAGCGGCACGCCCGAACCTGCGACGTTTCCCATTTCGACGTCGAAGGCTTTCACTTTCGTGTCGGTACCGGCAAAGAGCGAGTTTCCGTCTTCCCCGATCGCGTTTGCATTTTGCACGAGCTCTTTTAAAAGCTCGTCGACTTCCGCCGCCATGTTTTTCATATCCTCGCCCGTGTAGATGCCGTTCGCACCGGTAACGGCAAGCTCCCTCACGCGGTGCATCACATCGAGCGAATTCGTCATGTAGCCTTCACGCTGCATAAAAAGCTCGGAAAGCGTTTTGGCATTTTTTTCGAAGTTTTCGATGCGCGCCGCATAGGACTGATAGCGCACCAAGTGCCCCGCAGCGATCGGATCGTCGCGCAGTTCCTGAATACGGCGCTGGCTGCCGATTTGATTATTGATTTTATTGAGACGGGATTCCTGCAGCCGCAGATTCGACTGCACATCCATATTATTCATCTGTGAACTCACCCTGCGCATATCGCACCTCCGTATTCGGCTTTACCCCGATTTTATGCTCTGATCCTGTTGATGATCGTATCGACGAGATTGTCCCACGTACTGATAAACGAAGCAGCGGCATTGTAGCCGTGCTGGAATTTAATAATATCCGCAAGCTCTTCGTCTATGTTTACGCCGCTGACGGACTCCCGCAGCGTGCGCAAATCTCCCATGATTTTATTTTGATTTGCCGTTTGAGTTGCCGCCTGCTCTCCTTTCAAACCGACGTTCGTCACGCTGTCGGCAAAATAATCGTCGAAAGTACGCTTGTGTCCTATCATCACCTGAGTGTTTCTGATCGAAGCGATTTCGATCGCAGCCCGACCGTCGCCCGACGCGAGAGCGCCGCGCGTATCGGCAAAGCCCGCAGCGACGCTTTTGACGTCTCCTCTGATGAGCGGATTTACCGCGATATACGCGGACGGATTTACCTGCGGCGTCACCGCAAATTGGGCGCCGTCGGCAAGACCGTCGACCGCGTCCGCACGGAGATAATCGTATGCGCCTTCTTCTCCGCTTTCGCGCAAAATGCCCGCATAGCCGGTCAAAAACATTCCGCTGTCTTCGACATGGCGTATGACAAAATCGGGATTCGATTGCGAAAGAGCCGTCGTCGCTTTCAGCACGAGATTGTTGTTTCTGTCGAGATAGGCTTTTACTTCTCCGTTCGAATCGTTGATCCGGTCGATGACATCGGCAACCGTATCGGTAGCGTTGTATGCGACTTCGACCGTACCTTCGGGCGCGGAAAAGGTCATCGTACCTGCAAGACCTATTTGCTCCTGCGAGTTCAATTTATGTCGTCCGGTAAAGCGGAAAATATAGGATCTGTCCATCCGCCCGTCCGCATCGTAATCGTAATTACCGCGCACGTTTTCGACAAAGGGATGAGACGTAAAAAAGTCGAGACCCGTCGTACCGTTCATGCCGGTTGCGTTACGGTGCACATCGTTTACCAAATCGGAAAAGTTCATCGTCATCGTATTGAGCGACTGCATTTCGCTTCTGATATCGACGTCGCGCAGTTCGATGAGGGAACCGAGTCTCCCGCCTTTTACGACGGCGTCGTTTTTCGTATCGCCCCAGATGAGACGGGGATTTCCGTTATTGTCGACAACCGTACGGAGGTCGAAACTGCGCGGGATGCCGCCCTGAACGAGCACGCGCCCGTCGACATGTACCATGAATTCGTCTTTGTCGCGGTCGCTCGCCGTACAATTCACGAGTTCCGAAAGCTTATCGACGAGGAGATCACGCTGGTCGAGCAAATCGTTCGGATTGTCTCCCATACCGCGCGAGCGCACGATCTCTCCGTTGAGAGCGGCAATCTGTTCGGCATAATTGTTGATCTGCTTTACCGTCGCGTCGATATCGCCGTTTATGAGCGTGTTCACTCCCTGCAAACTTTCGTAGCGCTGGTTTATCGTATCGGTGAGCGAAATACCGCGCGTGACGATAGCCTGACGGGATGCGATGTTTTCCGGATGAATCGACAGCTCCTGCCACGCTTCCCAGAATTTATCCATAGTGCCGCGGATCGAAACGTCGTCGGACTCGTTGTAAATCTGTTCGAGCATCGTATAGTATTTGCTGCGCGTATCCCAATACGCTTCCTGATTCGCCTGTTCGACGATGCGCCGATCGAGCAGTTCGTCGCGGATCCGCCGTATGCTCGTCGCGCTCACGCCCTGCCCGATCATACCCGGCTCTTCGGGACGTTCGAGTTCCGGCAGATACAGCGGATCGAATTCCTTAAACGCGACGCGCTGGCGCGAATAGCCTTCCGTATTCGCATTCGAAATATTGTGTCCGGCGGTCGTGATCGCCGTCGTATGCGCCATGATACTGCGCTTACCGAGCTCTATTCCCGAAAATGTCGAACCCATACATCACCTCTCAAAATCGCTACAGGGTATTTTATTAATTAATATAACGTATTGACGACGACGCTCGACGGCTTTGCTCTCATGATTTTTCCCGCCTTCGAATACACCGTCGCCCCGCTCTGAGGAAAGGCTTCGTCAAGTACGCTTTGAATAAAATCTCTCGCAACCGCTATGTAATTGCCGAGCGTTCTGTTCGCCGTTTTCGATCTGACGAGCTTTCCGCGCACTTGCGTCAAAAGCGGTAACATCGCCTTTTTCGCTTCGTCCTTTCCGCCGGTCGAAAGTGCGTTTCTCGCCTTTTCCGCTTCTTCAAAACCTTCGGTAAGCTTCGTGATCGCGGAAATCGATTCGAGCACGCCGTCCCATTTTTTTTGCAGCACCGCCGTACGCAGCGCCGACTGTCGTTCAAGCATACGATCGAGAATTTCGTTTTCGCGCAAAAGGAGCCGTTCCATTTCGGTTATGTCCGCCATATACAGATTACCTCATGTTGATTATCGGTGCGGAAAAACGACGACTTTACGATTTTTTTATATAAGTCGAAAAAACGCAAAAAAATGCTTGCCATTTTTCGGCCGATTCGCTATTGTTTATCGAAAATGAAACGGATTCGAATAAGTCTTTTATGTATTTTCGCGCTCGCACTGCCTCTTGCAGCCCTCGCCTCGGAAACGATTTCAGCCGACGCGCAAAAGGAAATCGACGGCTTTATGACGCTGCGTATGAACCTCGCTTCCAGCGCTTCCCCCGAGAGCGCGCTTGCAAAAATCGAATCCTACGCCGCAGAGCATTTTTCCGACAGCGCGCTTGCATCTTTTACCGATGAAGAAAAATTGATCTTCGAGAATTTTAAAATCCTCGAACAGTACAATTATATGCGCCAAATCCCGTCGATGGAAGGCTCACTCAAATCGCTCATACGCACGCAGTACGATAAAAACGACGCATACTTTTCGGCGCACAAAAACGAAGCGATAAACAAATGGCTGTGGTGTACGGCAGCCGATATGCTTTCGTGCAATTTGAGCTATGCGACGGTCGGCGTCATCATGCACGACGGCATCGCCGTAAAAAAGTATTATCAAAAAGCGCTCGATGAAGACCCTGCCATGTCGTACGCGCTCACGAATATCGCACAGTGGTATTATTTCGCACCGGCCATCGGCGGCGGGAGCAAAGCGAAAGCGGGAGAGTATTTCGAGCGCGCGGTAAGGGATGCACGCACTGATGCTGAAACGTATTTTGCGAAGATCTTTCTTTCGCAGTTTTTGTTCGACGACAAAGCCCTTGAAGCGGAAAGCGCAAAGCTGCTCGGCGAAGCGGACGCCCTTCAAAGCGGCGGAAGCTATATCGCGTGGATCAAAAAAGTCAATACGGCAGGCTATTCGCTTTTGCAGTACAATGCAAAAAAGATGACGCCCGCCGACATCGAAAAAAAACTTGCAAAACGAAATTGATTTAAAGAGAGCTTCGAAAAACCGAAGTTTATGGAAAACACTACTGTTTATATCGGCATACAAAAAGTTTAAAGGGGTCGTATCCTCCTTGCGGCCCCTTTTTTTATTTTAAAGAAAAAACGTACGCTCGGCTTTTACAGAGTGAGTATCATATCGATAGCCCGATCGACGTAATCGACGTTTAAGTCTTCGATCGTTCCCAAATCGATTGCAGCGGACGACTGTTCTTCTATCGGAATCTTCGCGAGCACCGGAAGGTTATAGTTTTTTGCGATCGCTTCGATATTGCTTTTGCCGTACACGTTGATGACTTCGCCGCACTTCGGACATTTGACATAGCTCATATTTTCGACAAGCCCCAAAATCGGGATCTTCATCATCTGCGCCATCTTGACCGCTTTTTCAACGATGACGCGCACGAGCTGCTGCGGAGAGGATACGACGACGATGCCGTCGACCGGAAGCGATTGAAATACCGTGAGCGGCACGTCGCCCGTACCCGGCGGCATATCGACGAACATATAGTCGACGTCGCGCCAAATCACATCCGTCCAAAACTGCTTTACCGCGCCGGATATGACCGGCCCCCGCCAGATGACGGGATCGGTATTGCTCGCAAGGAGAAAGTCCATAGACATGAGCTGAATGCCGCCGTCCGTCGTTACCGGATGAATTATCTGCTCGTCTCCTTCGGCGCGCGCCGAAGAGAGACCGAAGGCTTCGGGGATCGAAGGACCGGTTATATCGGCATCGAGGATTGCAGTATGTTTTCCTTTACGATTCATGGCACAGGCTAAAAGACAGGTGACGAACGACTTTCCGACACCTCCCTTCCCGCTTAAAACGCCGATCACTTTTTTGACGCTGCTGCCTTCGTGCAGCTTTGCGCGAAAATCCCGCTGCTCGCAGCTTTTGCCGCACGAGCTGCATTCGTTATTGCAATTTTGTTCTTCCGCCATCGTATGCCTCAATTTGGATTACGGCCGCTTTCCGAAAACCGCAGACGTTTTCCGCAACAGCCGTATGTATAATGTACTCATAAAAAACGGCGGCGTCAACTTCGAGGAGCTCCGACGGTACAGCTTTCCGAAAACCGTACCGTCAATTTCGGCAAATCGGAATTGAATATCGCGCATAATTCGGGAGTATATCGCAAAGAATATATGGCATCAAAATACGGAAGGCAAGTTTTTCCGTTTACGCAGATATAGAATATACACAAAGATAAAGGACAGGAACTGTGCCGTTACGATCCGTATGATTTGCAAATGATCGCTTCCCCTGCTCGACACAACGTGAACTATATTGATAACGGTATTGTTAAAAAAGTGGTCTGCCATACCCGCCCACAAAGAGCCGGTCATCTTGTATAAAAAACTCATCTTCAAACCGTAGACGAATGAGAACGCTACATACCCCGCGCTCAAAAGCAGCATCGGAGCGAACTTCATCTGCCCTTCTATAAACGCACGTGCCGGCATTGCTATATGCCATAGGCCGAACAGCAAAGCGCTTATAAAAACAGCCGCCTTAAAATCATATCGTTCGCGCAAAATCCGCGTAAAAAGTCCGCGGAACAAACCTTCTTCCATCCATACGTTGAGGATATTGAATAAAAGAATAAAACCGATTCCCACGCTTATAAACTCGGTTTTTTTTATCAGCGAAAAACTGCCGGAAGCTATCGTCAAAAAAGGAGACGCTCCCTGCACATACAGTGCGATACACTCGGCCGCATATACGAACGCATAAAAAACAAAGCCCAAAGCAAAACCCAAGCCGATGTTTTTCAGCCGATTGGCGCACGTAAAACCTATATCCCGCCAATGCAAGCCCGATACGAAAAGCACGACGAAAATTACAACGATACCGCACACTTTATGAATAAAGTTTTCACCGATAACGCTTTCGTCCGTTTTGAGCGTCAAATATTCCCACAGGCGAAACGCATAGCATATAAGGTATATTGCAATACATACCGACAGGGGATATTGAAAGACGACTTTTCCGATCACCTTTTTATTTTGTTCCATTCGTATGCTCCTTCGTCCGTGTCGGGCGATAAATCCAAAACTCGTGATTAAAAGAAAAATTAAAAGCCGTGCCTGTAACTGAGTGCGATGCGATTAAAATACCATTCGCGTCCGCTTTGCCGTAAGCCCGTTAAAACGTCTTTTGAAGCGGAAGCCTTTTCGGTATAGCTGCGGCGGCTTGCAAATTTAAACTGCAGGGTAAGACTGTCTTTTTTTGAAAATTCGAATACCATAAGAGGGCTTATCGATATGGTCATAAAATTCGGATTCATCGAATGATATCGGGCCGCGAAATCTTTTTTACCATTCAGCTGACCGCCCAATTCGGTTTGCACACCGACCGTTTGCAACACGAGCGGCATTTGATAGGCGGCAATAAAACTTACCGAATACTGCCAGCCGTTTATTTTTTCGCCTGCAAGCTGGTACAGCCACGGGTTCCCGTTTTCGCCGCCTGAAGTGATGCCTTGATAGACTGATTTATAGGCCGCATAAGCGACAAGGTGGTTCCAATCGCCGGGTTTGACCGCGGCAAAATCGAACATAAAAGCACCCTGAAACCATGCCTCCCAAAATACGCTCTTAAAGGTACGATCGTCGTATGCAGACGCCAGGGGATTCCATGCCGCAATCCCCTGAAGCTTAAGAGAGCAGGTTTTAATCGTCCATCCGATACCGATTGAACTGCCGGCGGAAAAACTAAAAAAAGCGACGGGCGAAAAACTCACTCCCACGCCCGGTGCGATCGATACGGGACTTAATTCCAACTGCCCGTATACTCTGAGTTTGTTTCCGCTTACCAACGGATTATCTCCAAAGGGAACGGGAATCGTATAGCCTGCCGTTCCCGTTACGCTAAGCTTCACTCCGCCGTACAGACCGGTCAGCGGCGCAAAATGCACGCCGCCGGTTGAAGGAACGGCATCCGTTTTCGGATAATAGGCAAAATCGGTTGTAATCGAAAAATCCCACGGACTTTCCGGCACGGCGTTTTCGGCAAAAGAGACGCCCAGTACAACGAGCACGGCACAGACTGCAAAAAATTTCTTTTTCATACGGATTCCTGTAACGCAGGGAACCCCGATCGGACAGCTATCGACACAATCGGATTTTTTCTCCCGCTCCAGTATACCGCAAAAACAAAAAAAATACGATTCGCACGGAAGCCGCACGCCGGCATTGCGCCTTTTGCGTTTAATTGTTATGGTAGCCTTTATGGTTGCGATCGAACAGGTATCTCCGGAAGCGTTTCCGCCGGAGGATAATCTTTTTCAAACGGCGTTTTGGGGAACATTTAAAAAATGCGCCGGACAAAAACCGTATTTTTTTTCGGTGACTTTTACGGACGACGCGTCGTCATCCGTGTACACCTTTCCGTTTTTGGCGCTCCTTCGATCTCGTCACGACGGCAGCTGTTATGCATACGCGCCGAAAGCTCCGTCGATTGCGTTGCCGGCCGAACAGAGAGGCACGCTTCTCGAAGAGCTCGCGCTCGCCCTCCGTCCCCATGTTCCGGAAAACTGCATTTGCCTGCGCTGCGATTTGGCGTGGCGGAGTCAATACGGCGGAAAAGAAATCGTCAAGCCGGAGACGGCACAGCTTGCGCTCAACTGGGGCACGAAAACGCATAAACTGCGGAAATCGCCGAGAAATCACCTTGCACCCGACACCGTCATTATCAATTTATCGCTTACGCCCGAACGGATCCTCTCCCGCATGAGGGGGACGACGAGGAACTGCATACGCCGCTCGTACCGGAGCGGAATCGATTTTGCCGTCGGCGGCATCGATATGCTGCACGATTGGTACGCGCTGTACGAAGAGACGGCAAAGCGCAAAGGATTTTATTATGAAGGCGAAGATTATTTCAATACCTTGTTTTCGCACAAGCGCATTCAGGAAAATACCTTTCACGAACCTCCGCCGGGGAAAAAAATCGAATCGATAAAAAAAGAGATCATACCGCTCGCCGCCCCCGCTCCGCTTCCGCAGTTCCACATCATGACCGCATCGAAGGGCGGCAAACTTCTTTCGGGAATCGTCATCGCGCTTTCGGGACGCAATGCGTATTATATGTATGCCGGTTCCGGTACGGAATTGAGAGAGCTCATGCCGAACTACGGACTCCAGTGGGAAGCGATACGCTTTGCGCGGAGCAAGGGATGTACGCGCTACGACCTCATGGGCATTCCGCCGAACGACGACGCATCGAATCCGATGGCGGGGCTCTATCTTTTCAAAACCGGATTCGGCGGCGAAAAGGTACGCTTTGCGGGCAGCTGGGATTATCCGTACGATGAAGATCGGTACGCCTACTTTAGGCTCGAAGAACAGATGCGGTAAAAGAATGTGCGATCATTTAATGATTTTCAAAACCTGCAATTTTCCGAGTATCCCCTTGCACGGTTTCCGTAAGTCGGGATAGGGCGGTTCGAACGCCCGACATCTTGCTCCCAAAGCAAGCGCGCTACCGGCTGCGCTATATCCCGAAAACGAAAGAAAGTATAACCCGAATGCCGATCTTTGTAAATCGCTCGAAAGCGCAGTCTCATCTTACGAGTTCGGCTTCCGCTTCAAGTTCATCGCCCCGCAGTATCGCATCGATACACGGCGTGAGGATGCGCACGCGGATGGCGGTACCCGGACGCGGCACGGGAAGTTTCGCACAGCGGACTTTGCAGTGAATGAAATTTTCGGTTACCGCCCGGATATGAAAAGCTCCGTCGCCTTCTTTTGCGTTTTCTGCAATCGCGCGCACCGTCGTGCCGCAAATCGATTCGATATAGGACATTTTACTTTGCAGGGCGAAATCGGAAAGCAGACGCACCCGCTCGCGCACGGCCGCCGAAGGAACTTTCGGTTTCATCAAAAAAGCGCGGGTTCCCGGGCGCGGGGAAAACGGAAAGACGTGAACGTATGCAAAACCGCACGCACGGCAGAGTTCGAGCGTTTTCGAAAAATCTTCATCCGTTTCGCCGGGAAAACCTGCGATGATGTCGCATGCAAAAAATGCGTTGCCTTTCGCCCGTCTCAACATTGAAACCGATCGGAGAATATCGTCAGCACGGTAGCTTCTGTTCATGGCGGCGAGAATCGCATCGCTTCCGCTCTGTACCGAAAGATGAAAATGAGGGCGCACGAGCTCGTCTTTGACGATGCGGCAAAAGCGGTCGTCGACGAGTTCGGGATACATACTCGATATGCGAAATGCAACGCCGCTCGTTTCATCGAGCGCTTTTTCGAGGAGGTCGGCGAAGGTATAATACGCGCCGTCGTATTCTCCGCGGTACTGGGCGATATTGACCGCCGTAAAAACGATTTCGTTTTGTCCCTCCGCTTTGAGGGAAGCGATTCGGGAAAGCACGTCGCGCACCGGAAGCGAAACCGATTTTCCCCGAGCGATTCGGATCGCACAGTACGAGCAGGCGCTGTCGCAGCCGTCCTGTATTTTAAGGGATGAACGCGAATGCGCAAGAAAGGTATCGGTCGCCAAACGGAAAGATGCTTCGGCTTTTCCCGCATGCGATTTCGTATCAGAAAAAAGCGTCGATACAAGGAGGTTCGAAAAATCTTCCGCAGAAAATATTTCGTGCGTTTCGATAAAATCCGAAAGGAGAGAGGGAACATCTGCAAGCCTGTCTTTGCAGAGTCCCGGAAGGACTGCGACGCGGGGAGCGAGTTCGGCGATTTTATCCGCGGCGAGCTGGGCATAGCAGCCCGTGACGATGACGGAAGAAGCCGGACACTTTTGCAAAAGCAATCGGATTTCGCGCCGCGCTTTTTGCTCCGCCTTTTGCGTTACCGCACACGTGTTTACGACGCACACAAGCACATCGCGAAGGACTTCGCTTGCAGCCGCAGGAGGTGTCATGGAAACGGAAAAACGGGCATCGACGAAAAAACGCGCCGCCGACTCGCTTTCGATTTGATTGAGACGGCAGCCCAAAGTTTCAAAGATGATTTGCGGCAACGTACACCTTGTCGATCATTGCAGACGGGATGCGATGCGTGCTTTGCCGTTTTGCGCGTCGGAAGAAGCGGCATTGAGAAGGAGCGCTTCGTCGTAAGCTTCGGCCGCTTCGTAATAATTGCCCGCCATTTCGCGCGCATAACCCAGCCGCGTCCACCAGCGGTCGAGCAGCGGCTCCTTTTTTACAGCGGCGGAAAGCGAGATATCCGCGTGCTGATAGCGTGCTTGGCGGATATAGATTTCACCCATAAAATAATATGCCGTTCCGACGCGGGAAGCGCTTTCGGGAGCGTTTGCGACATAACGTTGAAACTGTTCGAGCGCGCCGTTATTTTTTCCGAGATAATATTTCGCTTCTCCCAATATTTCGATGAGACGCAGATCGTAGGGACTGACGGCAAGTCCGTCCGCAGCACGCTGCTCCGCTTCCGCGTATTGCCGGTTTCGAACGAGCGACCAGCACAAAACCACGTAGGACTCGATGCGCGTCCGATCGCGCGCGATTTCCGTTTCGCAGATTTGAATCGCCGCCGCGTAGTCGCCGTTTTGATAGAGGACGAGCGCGTCACGTTTTTGCGCGCTTTGCCTGCGCTGCGCCTGTGCGGGAGGTACCGACTGCACGGAAGGCGTCTGCGGCTGAGCGGTTTGCACAGAGGAAGTCTGCGGCGATTGCGGAGCAGGCGCTTCGTTTTGCGCTTGAGGCGCGGGAACAAGAGCGTCTCCGGGTACGGCTTGTGCTGCGGGCTTTTGCGGAGCGGGTGCCGTTTGAGGAGAAGGAGCCGGTTCGGCTTCGTCCGAGATTTGAGAAAAAAGCGGAACGGTAAAGGCGATAGCCAATGCCCCTATAATCGATCGTCGTAAAAATCGCTGCATACTATTTTACCATCGTGCATTTGCCCGTAAAAGTGCTGCCCGGTTCAAGCACCACCTGTTCCGCCGTGATATCGCCGTCGAGCGAACCCGTCGCCGTGACGAATACCATTTTTTTTGCGGCGACGTTGCCCTTCACTTTTCCTTTGACGAGTACGCGGAGCGCCTTTATGTCCGCTTCGACGGATGCGCCGCTGTCTATGACCAGATCGCTCGTCGCATCGATGCTGCCCTTTACCTTACCGCGTATCATAAACGGCTTTGTAAATCGGATGCTTCCCGTAAACGCGATATCGCTTTCTATGACGGTATCGAACGCTTCATCTTCGAGGTCGAACAGATCTATATCCTTTACATCGAACATGGCTACACTTTAACGTGAAAAAATTGCTCGGTCAATACGGCGCGGTAAAGGACGCGGCTTCGGCAAACTTACGATGAAACTATACGCTGCGCACACGATAGCACACGGAAGCAAAACCGCACGATAACCGCAAAGCGTACGCTAGAGCGCGCCGATCGGTACGATCCCCTTCGCTGCCCCGTCTTCGGTCGAAACGCTTACGATGGAACACGTTATTTTAAAAAACTCGCGGATGTTTTCTTCGGTAATGATATCGGACGATTTTCCGAACACATACGAATCTCTTTTTAAAAGCAAAGCCGTATCGGAGATTTTAAGCGCGTTTGTCGGAAAGTGTGTATTCAAGATGACCGCCCGCCCGTCTTCATGCGCGAGTTTTTCAATAACGCTTAAGACGCGCATTTGATTGCGCAAATCCAAATTCGATTCCGGCTCATCCAATATCAGCACTTCGGGATTTTTTACGAGAGCGCGTGCAATCAATACCATCTGCAGCTGGCCTCCGCTCAAGCGGTTGCACGATTGTTCTCTCAAGTCGGCGATGCCGAAGCGTTCCAGCACCGCATCCACGTATTCGTAGTCGCGTTTCGACGGCACCCTGCCGAAAGAGACCGACGCGTTCCGTCCGAGCACGACCATCTCTTTTACCTGATAACCGAAAATGCTTTTTTTCGCCTGCGGCACATAAGCGACCGTATCCCAAAACGTTTTATCGTCCATGGCGGCTCGCTCGATTTTTTTCTGTCCGATAAAAATCCTTCCCGTTTGCAGCCGAAGAAAGCCCATAATGCATTTTATGAGCGTCGTCTTTCCGATACCGTTCGCGCCCATAACCGCAAGAATTTGAGAAGCGTCCACATGAAACGATACGTTTCGAAACAAAGGCGGCGAATCAGGATACGCAAACGAAGCGTTTTCCGTTTCAATCATACCAAGCCCCTCCGCTTTTATTCAAAAGAGTCGCAAAGATCGGCGCGCCTATAAGTGCCGTTAAAATCGACAGCGGAATTTCGGTCGCCGTAACGCTTCGGGCAAAGGTATCGATGACGATTAAAAAAATTGCACCTAGCAAAACGGACGTCAAACAGCTGTATTTGTGATCGGTGCCGACAAGCATGCGCGAAAGATGCGGAACCGCCAAACCGACAAAACCGATGACGCCGCAGTGTGAAACGGTAACGGCAGCGATGAGCGTAGAAGCTGCGATAATGATTGCGCGGGTTCTGTTTATGTTGACGCCGAGCGAAAGCGCTTCTTCGCGGGAAAGAGAAAGTACGTTCAGCCGCCAGCGGAACAGCCACAGCACAAAGATCGCGGCGAGCAAAGGCGGAACGGCTTTTGCGATATCCGCATACGAAGTACCGGCCAAACTTCCCATAAGCCAATACGTGATCGTCGGAAGCTTCGATTCGGGGTCGGCGACGAATTTTATAAGAGAAGTCAGCGCTTCAAATGCCGCCCCGACGATAATGCCCGAAAGCACCAGAGTCAGCGTACTGCGCCCGCCCTTCCGCTTGCTGAGCCGGTACGTCAGCGCCATACCGACAAGACCGAATAAAAGCGAACTCGTTTCGACTATTGCAAAATTGGAAAAGAGCAATATGCCCAACGCGGCGCCGAAACCCGCGCTGTACGAAACGCCGAGCACGTGAGCGCTTACGAGCGGATTGCCGAACATAGCCTGCAAACTCAATCCCGCAACGGAAAGTCCGCTTCCGACCGCAGCGGCCATTATAATGCGCGGCAGCCGTACCGACCAAATAACCGTATCGAGCGCGGAGTTTTCCCCGTAGTGAACGGCGGAACGGAACACGTCGAGCGGGTTCATCGTATATCTTCCGATACATAATGAAGCCGCGCTCACGGCACATAAAAGCACAGCCAAAAGAACATGTATGCCGCTTTTTCCTCTAAACATTTTTACTGTCTTCCCCCGAAATTTGCGCCTTTGGCGGCTTCGGTGTTCGCAGTCAAAATGCCTTCAACCTGTTCGTCGGTCAAATCGTATTGATAAAAACGCTTATAATAGTCTTTGATTTCTTTTTTCATATCGTAATTGAAAACGGTCGGCTGCATGTGATTCGCCATCCACATGGACATGAGCGGTGCGTCTCCGGACGGCGGGAACCAGCGGTACACACCCAGAGGTTCTTTGAACACCTTTTTATTTTTGACCGCGGCGACATTGCTCCAATTTTGTCCGCGTATTTTATTTTCGTAGAGGTCTTCCGGCATGGTTTCCGTAAATGTCGTAATGAGGATGATATCGGGATTCCATTTATAGATCTGTTCCATATTGACGATGGAGTGTCCCTGAATTTCGCGAGCGGCGTTTATACCGCCGGTGTTTTCTATCCACGTACCGCCGTAAAATTTATTGCCGCTCACCGATATCTCTTCGGAACTGTGATTGAATATATACAAGACTTTCGGCTTATCGCTGTCGGGGATCCCTTCGATTTTCGATAAAATATCTTTTTGCAGCGAGCGGCCGTATTCCAAAACCGCGTCGACTTTTTTGCTTTTGCCGAACATCTCGCCCATGATGGCAAGCCAGCTGTCCATCGTTACAATGACGTCTCCGTCGCCCTGTGTTTTCACGCCTACGGCCGGAATGCCGGCAGACTTTAACAATTCATACTGATTCGTGTATTCCGCCCAATACATGACGACATCGGGCTCAAGCTTCATGAGCTCTTCGATATTGATATCGACTCCGTTGATAAAATTCGACGGCACGTTCAAAAGCGCGGGGTACATGGTGCCCATGACGGAATTTTTGATCGCGCTTGTAGCGCCCGGATGCATACCCACAAGCTTTTCGATCGGTTCACCGGTCAGCGCGTATATGCTCGGAAGCGGAAGCGCGGTCAGCACGATTCGGTCGGGCTTGCCGTTGAGTGTCGCTTCCATATTGTTTTGATCGATGACGGTTATCTTTTCCGTCGCGGCAGCAGTTTTCCTTTGTGCGCACGATGCAAGCAAAACACACGCGACGCACACCGATACGATAATTTTCTTCATAAAAACTCCAATCAACGACCCCGACGCAAGCGTCGGGATATGTTGTTCTCATAAGGTGGTTGCAGTCGGCTTTAATACCCTTTGTTACGACGCAAGCGTCGGGGTATTAAACCCTCCGCACGAATAAAAAATTCTGTAAAATATTAGCTATAGCTAACTAAGATAGTACATCCGCATCAAATAGTCAACAGGCAACTTGTTGACATTGTTTGGGCATAGTACATCAAGGAAGCGGTCCAAAAACTGAAAACTGAATTTTTTGGACCGCCCCCATTTAAATTAATAAATTGCCCATCCCTTGCTATTTTATGTACGAGGGTTTATTATAAAAGCGTACGTATCGTACATTCTATTTATACTAATTGTGGCAATACCGAAGCGGCGCTCTTTGCTGTAAGGGCGCATAGAGGAGGAATGATAAAAAGCGGCGTCTGAAATATCGCCGTCGCTGGAGTCTAGAGCCGAAAAACGCTGAAGCGTTTTTCTTTTATCGGAGACACTCGCGATTTCTGTGCATTGCTTGAAATCGCAGCGTTCTTATCTCGAGTTTGCACGGATGTTTGCGGAAGATATGTATACGTATCGTTTTGATAAAATCGAATGAATACGATACACTTTATTTCGCAAACTCGATTATTAAACATGTGCGCTTACGCGCACGGCTAAAAACTTTTTCGGAAGTTGCAACTTGCTTGAAGCTTCGCTGCAAGTACCTGCAAAAGTTTTTATGGGAGGAATATGGCTGTTGTAAAAAAATCCGCTGCAAAAAAGACGGCGGTAAAAAAGACAAGCACCGGTAAAGCGGCAAAAAAAACGACTGTAAAAAAGGCAACGTCGAAAACGGCAAAAAAGGCGGCTGAAAAAAAAGCGTCCGTGAAAAAAACGGTAAAAAAAGTTTCCGCTAAAAAATCCGCTGCAAAAAAGACGCCGGTAAAGGCAAAAGCCGCCGTAAAACCGGCAGCGAAAAAGACTGCGGCAAAGAGCGGAATCGATTTTACCGCGGAAATGATCAAAAAAGCGAAAGCGTATCAAAAGTCGCTCGTGCTGCCGGAAGGCGATGAAGAGCGGACGATCAAAGCCGCCGCAAAAATCGTCTCAAAAAAAATCGCAAAAAAAGTGACGCTTCTCGGCTCCCGTGAAAAAATCGAAAGCACGGCGCAGTCGCTTAAAGTTTCGCTTGCCGGCATCGACATCATCGACCCCGCAACCTCTCCGTGGCTCGACGATTTCGGTCAAACCTACTTTGAACTCAGGCAGGGAAAGATCAACAAAAAAACGAATCTTCCCGAAGTGAGCGACGCTGCGGCGGGCAAAGCGTATATGCTTTCCGATTATTTGAGCTTCGGTGCGATGATGGTGAGAAAAGGTTATGCCGACGCCATGGTAAGCGGCGCGCGCTCGTCGACGGCAGCCCTTCTCCGCGCGGGATTAAAAGTTATCGGCACGGAAAGCAAAACGGCCTCTTCGTGCTTTGTCATGGACATGCACGATTCGTCGTGGGGTCATAAGGGCTTGATGATTTTTTCAGACTGTGCGGTCGTTCCCGAACCGGATGCCGAACAGCTTTCCGACATAGCAGTCGCAGCGGGAAAATCGTGCAAAGCGCTTTTGGGCTGCGATCCGTGTATCGCACTCCTTTCCTTTTCGACAAAGGGCTCGGGCGGCGCTCAACCTTCGGTTCTCACGGTACAGGAAGCGGTACAAAAAGCGCACGCAAAAGCGCCCTCTCTTTTGCTCGACGGAGAACTGCAGGCGGATGCGGCGCTTATCCCGTCCGTCACCGACAAAAAAGCTCCCGGCTCTCCGGTAAAAGGCAAAGTGAACACGATCGTATTCCCGAACCTTTCGGCAGGAAATATCGGCTATAAACTCGTGCAGCGCCTCGCCCATGCGGATGCGTACGGCCCGATCCTGCAAGGATTTGCCAAGCCGATAAGCGATCTCTCTCGCGGCTGTTCGGTCGACGATATCGTCATAACGGCGGCGATCACGCTCGTACAGGCGGGAAGCGCCGTATAAATGAAAATCAGGAACAGCTTTTACCTGCTTTTTTGCATCATCGTTCTCGCTTCGTGTAAGACTGTTCCGAAGCAAAGGCCCGCATCGGAAGCGCCCGAAACGCCGAGCGGGCAAAGCGTTTCCGTTTCGGCCGAAGAGAATTCCGCACTTTCTTTCGGAAGCGAAAAAAACGATCGCGAAGAGATACAGCATAACCTCACGCTTTTGTTTGCAGGCGATATCATGGCGCATAAGCCGAACTATTCGATGAGCGATCATTCACTCATCTGGAAAGACATCGCCCCGCTCGCCCTCTCGTGCGATTTTTCATTTGCAAACATCGAAGCTCCGGTCGACGACAGCCTGCCGTACTCGACATATCCGCGCTTCAACATGCACTCCGAATATCCCGAAGCGGCGATCAGCGCAGGTTTTAACGTCTTTTCTCTCGTAAACAATCACTCGAACGATCAGGGGCTTTCGGGTATGAAGCATACGCGCGAGTGGGCGGAAAAAACGGAGAGCGCACACAAAGGCACGGAGCGCGAAGTCTTTTTTTCGGGATTGAAAAAATCGGGCGGAGATGCCATCGGGTATAAAATTATTAAAAAAAACGGATGGACGATCATTTTCTGTGCGGTAACGGAAGTGCTGAACGAAAAAGATCATATCGAATATATGAACTACGTGCCGCCCGCGCCCGATGCGAGGAAAGCGTTCGGAAACCGTATACGGCGCATCAGAGCGGAAAACCAGTGCGATATTTTTATCCTTTCGATTCATGCGAACGTTCCGGAATACATCCGGAGCGTCTCCGCTTCGCAGCGCTCATATTATTACAAACTGCTCGACTGCGGAGCCGACATCATTTGGGCGAATCACCCGCACGTCGTACAGGAGCGCGAGTTTATCGGAAAAAAATCCGAGCGGCGTTTTTCGAAGCTCATACTCTACGCGAACGGCAATACGATAAGCGCTCAGCGCTATAAACCCGCCTTCGATACGCCCGATGCACCGCACGAATATACGGGCGACGGACTTTTATACAAAGTGATTTATTATAAAAAAGAAAAAGGCGGCATCGCGATCCTGCACGAAACGAAAGCGCACTACATAACGACGTACATCACGACGGCATATCAATTCGTCATAAAATATCTCGACGACGATTTTATCGCATACCTTGAGAACGCGGGACGGCGGGAGTGGATGCGCTACATCGCCGCGCGGAAGATCATCATGGAAAACACACGGGTACGAAAAACATGGCTATAGATTACAAATCGCTTCCGGTATACGAACAAAAGCAGCGCATTTTGGACACGCTCGCACACAACCAAGTGATCGTCGTGCAAAGCCCGACCGGCAGCGGCAAAACGACGCAGATCCCGGTCATCCTCTACGAAGCGGGCTACGCCGAAACGGGTGTCGTCGCGGTGACGCAGCCGAGACGGATCGCCGCCCTTTCCGTAAGCGAATTCATTTCAAAGCAGCTCGGCACGACTTATCCCGGACTGGTCGGATACAAAATGCGTTTCGAAGATAAAACGGATGCGACGACGAGGATCAAAATCATGACCGACGGCATTTTGCTGCAGGAAATGAAGCTCGACCCGTGGATGTCCAAGTATTCGGTCATTATGGTCGACGAAGCGCACGAGCGGAGTTTGAATATCGACTTCGTACTCGGATTGTTAAAACGCGTTTTGGCCGAACGCAAAGATTTCAAAGTCATCGTTTCGTCGGCGACGATGAACGCCGAAGCCTTTTCGTCCTACTTCGACGGATGCCCCATCGTTACGATCGACACGGTTACCTTTCCCGTTACTCTCGTATACGATCCGCCGGCCGTCTCCGCAAGCACCGTATCGGACGCCGCATGCGACGCGCTTTTAACGAAAATCGAAAACACGGTCGAGCGCGTTCTCGATAACAGAATCGACGGCGGCATTTTGATTTTTTTGCCGGGAGAAAAAATTATTAAAGACTGCCTTTTCCGTCTAGACCGTTCGCCCTTCGCACGGAAAATCCACACGCTGCCGCTCTACGGCAGGCTTCCGAAAGAAGAGCAGGAGCGCGTTTTCGCCCCTCCCCCGTTCGGAAAAAAGAAAATAATAATTTCCACGAACATCGCCGAAACGTCCGTCACGATAAGCGACATCACGACCGTCATCGATTCGGGACTGGCAAAGCTCAATTTTTACAATCCGCACACGTACACGTCGAGCCTCGTCGAAACGGCTGTTTCAAAAGCGTCGTGCAATCAGCGAAAAGGAAGGGCTGGACGCACGTGCCCCGGCAGCTGTTACCGCCTCTATCCGCGCAAAGATTACGAAACGCGTGAAATGTACACGACCGAAGAGATCTACCGCACCGATTTGAGTGAAGTCGTTTTGCGCATGGCCGAACTCGGCATTACGAATTTTTACGATTTCAACTTTCTCTCCCCGCCTTCCCGCGAAGGGATCGCAGGCGCGGTCGAAACGCTCGTCATGCTGAAAGCGATAACGAAAGACAATACGCTCTCTTCGATCGGAAAACTCATGGTCGAATTTCCGCTCGAACCGAGGATAAGCCGCATCATCGTCGAAGCGATTATGAAATATCCTTCCGTTCTCGAAGAAGCGCTCGTCGCAGCCTCTTTTCTTTCGGCCAATTCCCCCTTCGTACTTCCTCCCGGAGAAGAGCTTGAAGCGCGCCGTGCACATCACGCGTTCCGCGACGTGCAGGGCGACTTCGTTTCCTACCTGCATATCTTCCGCGCGTACCGCGGTTCTTCGAATAAAGCGCGCTTTTGCAAAAACAGTTTTCTTGACGAACGCGTTATGGCGGAAATCGAAAACATAGACATACAGCTTTCGCAGATCGTCGCCGATATGCGGATCCCGATCACCGGAGGCGGAGCGATGAGCGATTATCTGTGCTGCATAGCCGCGGGTATGATGCAGTTCGTATGCGTGCGCGAAGGGAAAGACAATTACAAAACGCTGACGACCGAACACATCTGCATCCATCCGGGAAGCAGCATGTTCCGAACCGATCCGCTGTACATCGTCGCGGGGGAAATCGTACGCACATCGCGCATGTTTGCCATGAGCGTCTCTCCCTTGACGAGGACACTGCTCGACGCGATCGATCCTGAGCTGCGCGAAAAACTTGAAAAAAAATGTACACGGAAAACCAAAGCGCGCGAAACGGATATCGCTTCTCCGAAACAAAGGGCGAAAGACGAAAACGGAAAATCGAAAAAAATTATTAAAGAGATAAAAGACGAAGATTGCGTTTCGTTCGGCGGAGAATCCTTCGCCATTAAAAAGATAAAAGGCAAAAAAACCGTATTTTTACCGTACAAAGCTTTTATCAAAGCGGCAAAAAGCGAAACCGACGAAAGCCTTGTAAAACAAGTCGGAGGACTCCGCTGCAAAATACTCTTTGAAAACGGCTATACGCTGCTCGACGGTGAAAAGCTCGAACTTGCTTTAAAGCTTGCAAAATCGATTTCGCTTTCGCCGATGCCGGAAAACAAATTCGACAAAAAACTCAACATAAGCCTTGCCGACGAAGGTGCATCCGCACGCCTTTCCGATGCGCTCGACATCGTGCTGGGAGTGGCGGTCGCAAAACAAAAGAGCAAAGAGTACGGCTTCGTGTGCCTCTTCACCGACGGTAACGGCACCTATTGGTTTAAAGTGTCGCGCGGTTTTACCACGGCGCTCAACGAAAGCCTTTCATCGCTCGAACTTTTGAGCGACGACGTAAACGCCGACTTTACCGAAGCGCAAAAAGAAAAAGCGAACCGCGTATACCGCGCCCTCCACTCGCTGTATGAAAGCTGAGGCATCCGTACCGCAATTTACAAAATGCTCCGTTCGGGGTATGATAGACCGCAGGAAAAATATTTCCCGAAAAATTAATAATTATACTGCTACGGAGGTGCAACGATGACTTGTAATGAAACTCAATCGAAGGAGAACCCGCACGATACGATGAAGGAAAAGCGAAAACTGATTTTGGACGCATTTAATAACAAAACCGTCGACCGCGTTCCGGTAGGATTTTGGTGGCACTTCGCCGACGAATACCGGCAATTCCGCGGACTCATGGATGACGGGATCATTCAGGCTACGATCGACGGCACGAAAAAAATGTACGACGATCTCAAGCCCGATATGGCAAAGGTTATGTCCGACGGTTTTTTCGGGCATCCGTCCATCATGGAAAACGATATCAACACTATCGACGACATAAAAAAAATCAAATCGATAGGTGCGTCTTCTCCGTGGTACGATAAGCAAGTCGATATGCTCAACGAAATCCTCAAACATTTCAACGGAGAAATCGCAGCTTTTTACAATATCTTCGCCCCGCTCAATTATATCCGCCTGTACACCGAGTGCTATAAAAAGCGTCCCGAATTATTTGCCGAGCTCTTTATCGAAGACCCCGAAGCTATGCTTGCAGCTTCTTTGGAAATCGCGAAAGACCTTGAAGTCCTCGCAGATAAAATCAAACGGAATACCTCCGTCGACGGCATCTATTACAGCGTGCAAAGCGTACAGGCAAAGCAAGTCGATATAAACTTTCACAAGCGCTACGTGGAAAAATCGGATCTCCAAGTTTTACATAAAATAAATACCTTATGGGATAACAATATTCTGCATATATGCGGCTACGGAAGTACGACAAACAATTTATCGTTCTATACCGACTACAAAGCAAAAGTATACAACTGGTCAATACATGCGGAAAAAATGTCGCTTTCGGAAGGGAAAAAATATTTCGGCGGCGCCTGCGTTTTGGGCGGCTTTCCCAACAGCAAGGGTACGCTTCTCGATATCGGATCCGATGAGGAAATCGAAAATCGCGTAAAGGAGCTCATAGCTGATGCGGGAACCGTCGGCGTCATCATCGGAGCCGACTGCACTATTCCTCCGCAGATAGGATATAAGCGACTCGATGAAGTAAGACGCTACGCCGAAAAATACAGCAAAAAATAACGAAGCTTTTCAAAAGGCTGCCCGATGCTTGCACCCGTATTGCGTAAATGTGCAGACGATACGGGGATCGGCATCGGACGCCGCTTTTTATTATAGCTCCGCCGATAGATCAATCGCCCTGTGCAGCAAGCGGAAACAAAGTGCAATCGATAAAATTGATCCAAGCTTATTCGACCGTCGCAGGGCGATCGAAAAGCCGCCTCTGCAACAAGCGCGCGTCAGCCGCCCCTACTCTTCGCTCATGCCGAGTATCTTCCGAGCGCGTCCTCCGTTCGCCCCCGATTTTTTATCGTTCGCAAGAGAGGAGACGGCGGCGGCGGCGGAAGCGTATTTCGCTTTAGCGTACATGTCGAGGCCGAGACTCACCGTCGCCGCATCTTTTGAAAGCAAAAAATCGCGGCAGATATCCGCATAGCCCGCTCTCGCGTATTGTGCAAAAAGTTTCCCGAGCGCGTAGCGCAACTGCTTTCGCCTATCGTCTTTGAGCGTTTCTTCGGCAAGGGCGAGTATCTCTTTTTCACCGACCGAGCCTTGAGAAGCGAGCGCTTTCGCCGCATCCGCCTTTGCCGTATCGCCTGACTTCGGATCGGAGACGATCTCTATGAGACAGCCGTTTCCGTCTTTTGTGCCGAGGGATGCGAGCGCATCGTAGCACGCATTTTTCACGACTTTTTCTTTATCGTTTTTTGCACGGTAGACGAGGTACGGAGACGCTTCGGTAAATTTGAGTTTTTTTACTGCGGCTATCGCTTCGAGGCGCACTTTATAGTGGTCGTCGCGGATTCCCTGCACGATGATTTCTTTCGCCTCTCCGCTTCCGGGATAGTGAGACAATCCTTTGATCACGTACTGACGGAAATTCGGATCGGATGATTCGTAGAGTTCGGCGAGGATAGGAATCGATTCGCTTTTTTGCATCGCGCCGATCGCTTCCGCTGCGTACATCCGCACAAAAGCGTTTTCGTCTTCATTCTGCGCAATCGAAACGAGCTTTGCCCACGTTTCACTTGCATGCAGTTTTCCGAGTACGCGAGCGAGCGCCTGCTTTTGCACCACGGTCAAATCATCGCGGTCGATATAGCTTGCAAGGTACTGCGCTTCTTCCGGCCCGCCGATCTCTCCGATCGTCGTAAGCGCGGCTTGAAAATACGCATCGCTGTCCGTATCCAAAAGGGCGAGGACAGGCGGCAGGGCTTCTTTGCACTTTACCGCGGAAACGTAGCGGAACACCGCTTCGACCGTGCTGTTTTTCGTATCGTAGGGATCGTCCAAAACGCCGACGGCATAATCCTCCAAACACGGATCTTTCAGATGCGTAAAATATTCGAGAATCTTTTCGCGCACTTGCGAAGAGCGCGTCGTATGAAATAAATCGTACGCGTCGTCCGAAAAACGGGGATCGTCGTTGTCTATGCACTTTTGCAAAAGCGACGTGATTTCAGGCGACACACCGTAGCGGAACGTATCGCGGTATTCTTTTACAGTGTCGGGGCTTTTATCGGAAAGAGCGGCTTTTTCGCTTTTTTCTTTATCGGGAGCTGCAGGGCGCTTCGCTTCGGGTATCGTGACGGCTTTTTTGATTTGAGAAACCCCTCCGATCGAAGTTCCGGCCGGTGCCGCGCTTTGCGCCGAAGAAGTCGAAGCGCTTTGGGCAAAAGCCGAAGCGTTCATAGCGGAGGGAGCGCGGCAAAAGGGCTGCAGCACAAAAAAAGTCAGGGCAGCTGCGGCATAGTGTATCTTCATAGGCAATCCTCGATCCGTCGATTATGTATCCGTCACCGGTATTATCGGATGGTTCCGGTGCCGAATCGCGCAAGAAAATCGCGCTTATACTCTAAAAACCTGTTCTCTTCGATCGCGTTACGGATTTCGCCCATCATCGCGTGAAGAAAATAGAGATTGTGATACGATGAAAGCATCGCGCTGAGTATTTCCTGCTCTTTGAAGAGGTGGCGGAGATAGGCGCGGGAATAGGTGCGGCACACTTTGCACGTGCACTCGGCATCTATCGGAGAAAAATCGTGCGCAAAGCGTTCCTGTTTTATCGACAGCATACCGTCGTGCGTAAAGTACGAACCGTTACGCGCGTTGCGCGTCGGAAGCACGCAGTCGAACATATCGATACCGGAGGCGACCGATTCGAGTATGTATTCGGGCGTACCGATGCCCATAACGTATTTCGGTTTTGATTCGGGTAAGTATTGCACCGTATACTGCAAAAAGTGCGCGAACTCTTCAGCGGGCTCTCCGACGGAAAGGCCGCCGATCGCGATGCCCGCCGTATCGAGAGACGAAACGAAGAGAGCGCTTTCTTTGCGGAGATCTTCAAAAAAATTGCCCTGAACGATCGGAAAGAGAAAACCGCGATAGCCGCGCTCGGTCTCCCGCTTCCACTCCGAAAGCGCCCGCTTCGCCCAATCCGTCGTAATCGCCAGAGCGCGCTCGGCTTCTTTTCTGCCTTCATTCCAGCCCGTGCACACGTCGAGCTGCATTTGAATATCGCTGTTGAATTTTGCCTGCGTTTCAACGACGTTTTCGGGCGTAAAAAAGTGCCGCGAGCCGTCGATATGACTTTGGAACGCGACGCCTTCGGCGCCGATCTTCCGAAGCTTTGCAAGCGAAAACACTTGAAAACCGCCGGAATCGGTGAGAAAATTTTTTTGCCATTTCGAAAAGCCGTGCAGTCCGCCCGCTTCTTTTATCAAATCGGAGCCGGGGCGCAAAAAGAGGTGGTAGGTATTGGCGAGGATGATTTCAAAGCCGATCTCTTCGAGCGATTCTTTCGACACCGCTTTTACCGTCGCATTCGTTCCGACCGGCATAAAGACGGGAGTTCGGACAGTGCCGTGCGGCAGCGTCAACAGCCCCGTTCGCGCCGAGCCGTCCGAGCTCGTATGGCACACTTCAAAAATATTCACTTTTATGTCCTCGTAAAGCGCAAAAGAAGGGCGCTCGCTATGATGAACAGGATGACCGGAAACCACGCTCCGGAAAAGGCGGTTATATAACCGAACTTTGCAAGGAGCATCGTGATCATCTGCGTAACGTAAAACAAAACCGCCGCTCCTATCGAAAGCGCGAGGCTTATGAGCATGACGTTTTTTCTCGATCGCCCGGAAAGACCGATTGAAAGGAAGACGACGATAAACACGATAAACGGGAATGCGAACTTTTTGTAGTACAGCGAAAGAGCTTCTCCGAACGGCAGCCCCGTCCGCATCAAGTGTTCGATGTATTCTTTCGCTTCGCGCACCGTAACCGCTTCGACCGAAACGACGTTGTTCCGAAACGTTTCGAAAGGTTCTGCAAGGCGGGAAGTAAAAGCGGCGTCGGGAACACTGCGCGTAACCGTCCCGCCTGCAAGCGAAAACTGTACCGCGTTTTGCAGTCTCCAGCGATCCGCATCCCACAGCGCGGAATCGGCATGAATGACGGTTTCAAGTTTTTTATCGTCGCCTCGAAAAATACAATACAGATCGTAAAGCCGCTTTTGCGCATCGTCGTAGACGGCGGCCTTATAGATGAGATTGCCCCCTTCGGCGAGGATGACTATCGCATCGTTGTCGAGCGTTTTTTCCTGATTCAAAACGGTGCTTTGCAGCTTTTGCTTTTGCGCATAGGTAGTGACGGCGAGCGCATCGTCGAGAAAAAATAAGGCAAAGCTCAAAAGGAGCGATAAAAGCAAAAGCGGCGTCGTAAAACGGAAAAGAGAGACGCCCGACGCAAACACGGCCGTAAGCTCGTTATTCGCATAGAGGGCGCTCAGCGTATATGACGAGGCAAAGAGGATACCCATGGGGACGGCGTACCAAATCGTTTTCGGTGTATAGAGCGCCATGATTTTAAACACGACGGAAGCCGGTACTTGATTTTGAATATAGCGCCACAAGTTCATCAAAAGGTCGACGAGATTTAAAACGATCGCCGAAAAAAATACGGCGCCTAAAAAGACGGGCAAAAACCGTTTAAATAAATATTTTACGAGCGTCATCGCTTTTTCAGCGCGATATAAAACGCCGCCCCCGCCGCGCCCGTCACGATATTCGGGATCCACATGCTCCAAAATCCGTTAAAGCCGTTTCTGCTCGATGCGTATTGTCCGAGTATCATCATCGTCCAATACAAAAAACTGATGACGATCCCGACGATCATGCCTATCGTCTGTCCGTTTTGCCTGCCGAACAAAAACGCAAGCGGCAGTGCGAGGAACGCAAAGAAGAGAGAGCCGAAGGGCTGCGAAAATTTTTTATTATATTCGAGCGTATAGTTATTGATCGTGTATTTGTCGGCGGAAGCGTCTTTGCGCATATCGCGCAGCGTCCTTCCCAGATCGTAAGACGTCATTTCATTCGGACTCGTTCTTCCGCCGTCGCTGAAAAAAGCGCTTTCAAAAAGGTTGAACGCCACTCTATCGGATAAAAGCAAATCGTAATCGGAAAACGAACCCGTATTAAAAAAAAGCGCGAGAGCATCCGTCATCGTAAGCTGCATGAGTACGCCCTCTTTGCGCACCGATTTCAACTCCGACTCTCCGGCAGAGATGATGCGCATCTTGCCGTCGCTTCCCGTATCGATGATGACGAGGTCGGAAACTTTCGTGTCGGACACATCTCCGGTGACGAGCGTCGCGGTGTTGAGCCTCTTTATCGAATGAGAGTCGAGGGCGACGGCGGGGTTCGACGACAAAATCGTGCGGCGCAGACGATGATAGCGGATCGTGCCGAGCGGCAAAAGATAATCGTTTACGAAAAAGGACGCGATCGAAATAGCGAGTCCCAAAACGAGCACAGGGGTCAAAATGTGGACATAGCTGAAGCCCGACGCCCGGAAAATAATAATTTCGTTGTCGCTCATAAAGCGGCCCAAACACATGAGAAAACCGACGAGAGTGGCAAAGGGGGAAGACTGCGCGACGATAAAGGGCAGGCTGTACGTCATAAGCTTTACGACATCCCACACGGGAGCGCCCTGCCTTAAAATATTATCCGCGATGAGTAAAATCTGATTGACGAAAAAAATCGTAAAGAAAAATAAAAATGCGACGGAAAAATACAGCAAAAGCTCCCGCACGAGATAGCGGGTAAGAACGTGAGGGCGGAGAGAAGCGCCGAAAAGCTTTGTCCGAACGGATTGCGCACAATCGGTAAAACGATTTTTCAAGACGGAAAGATACCTTCGAAACGCGGAAAAATACGAGCCGCCCGAATCGGCGCTTCGGCGCTTCATACGTTCACTCCGGTAGAACCGAAGCCGCCCTCCCCGCGTACGGTTTCATCGAGAAAATCCGCTTTGACGAAATTCGCCTGCGTAACGGGTGCAATAACGAGTTGCGCGATACGGTCGCCGTTTTGCACGACAAAGGGTTCTTTTCCGAAATTGACGAGGATGACTTTCACTTCGCCGCGGTAGTCGCTGTCGATCGTACCGGGCGCATTTAAAACCGTAACGCCGGACTTCGCCGCAAGCCCCGAACGCGGCCTCACTTGCGCTTCAAAGCCTTCGGGGATTGCAAAGCATAAGCCCGTCGGAATGAGCGCAAAGGCGCCGCGCTCTATCGTTACGGGATACGGGAGAAACGCGGATATATCCGCGCCCGCAGCTCCTTCCGTTTTGTATTCGGGAAGAAGAGCGCCAGAAAGCGCGGTACACGCAACGGCGACCGGTTTTGTCACGGCTCTTTCCTCGTTCGTTATTTCGCCTGTTCGTCGAGCGCGTCTATGTACGAAAGGTTCAGCCGTCCCATCTTATCGACTTCGAGCAGCTTTACGGGAATCTGCTGGCCTTCTTTAAGCACATCGGTAACTTTTTCGACGCGGGAATGCGAAAGCTTTGAAATATGGCAAAGCCCTTCTTTTCCCGGAAGAATTTCGACGAAGGCGCCGAAGTCCATAATGCGCTTGACGGTTCCGTTGTAGATCGTTCCCGGCTCCGGATCTTCGGTGATGCCTTTGACGGCTTTTTTCGCTTCTTCGGCGGCATTCCCCGTCTTTCCGTAAATCGTAACCGTTCCGTCGTCATCCGTGTTGATCGTAACGTCGTAGTCGGCACAGAGCGCTTTGATATTTTTTCCGCCCGGTCCGATGAGCGCACCGATTTTATCGACGGGGATTTTCATGGAAATGATCTTCGGCGCATAGCGGCTGATCGGCTGCGGCTTATCAATCGTCTTTTCCATGATCGACAAAATATGCAAGCGGCCGGCTTTTGCCTGAGCGAGCGCTTCGCGCATGATTTCGGTCGAAACACCCGCAATCTTTATGTCCATCTGGAAACCGGTGATGCCGTCTTTCGTTCCCGCGACTTTAAAATCCATATCGCCCAAGTGATCTTCTTCGCCGAGGATATCGGAAAGGATTTTATACTTTTCGTATTTCGGTCCGTCGGTGATGAGTCCCATCGCGACGCCCGCGACCATCTTTTTCATCGGCACACCAGCGGCAAGCAGAGAAAGACAACCGCCGCAAGTAGACGCTTGTGATGACGAGCCGTTCGATTCCATGATTTCCGAAACGACACGGATCGTATACGGGAATTCGTCTCTGCCCGGCACCATAGGCGCGAGCGAGCGGCGGGCGAGGTTTCCGTGTCCGATTTCGCGGCGGCCGGTCATAAGCCTGCCGACTTCTCCGACCGAATACGGCGGGAAATTGTAGTGCAGGATAAAGTGTTCGCTTCTGTTTCCGTCGATATCGTCGTAAGCCTGTTCGTCGAGCGTCGTACCGAGCGTCGTCACCGCGAGCGACTGCGTTTCGCCGCGCGTAAAGAGTGCCGAACCGTGCGGGCGCGGCAGCACGTTGATTTCGCACGTGATCGGACGGATTTCGTCGCACTTGCGTCCGTCTATGCGCACGCCTTCGTCGAGGATCGCTTTGCGCAGCAGCTTATACTGAATGTCGTCCATGAGCGCGCCGAAGAGCTTTTTCTGCACTTCGTCCGAAAGCTGTTCGGCGTATTTTTCGGCGATTTTATTTTTGACCGCTTTGACTGCGGCGCTCCGCTCCATTTTGCCGTCGCGGAAACACGCTTCTTTCATGAGCGGCGTCGCTTCGGCTTCGATCGCTTCCGCATTTGCAAGCGTCACCGAAAGAGGCGCGAGCGGAAGCTTTTCTTTGCCGCACAATTTTTGCAGCTCTTCCTGTAGGCGGCACATCTCCGTGATAAAGCCCTGCGCTTTTTCGAGCGCACCGAGCATCACGTCTTCCGACGCTTCGTTCGCGCCGCCTTCGACCATCGTAAAGCCTTCGGCGGTACCCGCAACGACGATTTCCAAATCGGCCTTTTCGATTTGCGCAAACGTCGGATTGACGACGTATTCGCCGTTCAAATATGCGACACGGCAGGCGGCAACGGGTCCGTGAAACGGAATGTCCGAAATCGTCACCGCAGCGCTTGCCGCGATAACCGCAATGATATCCTGCGTGTGAACGCCGTCGGCGGAAACGCAGGTCGGCACGATTTGAATTTCGCGTCCGAACGCCATTTCGAACAGCGGCCGCATCGGCCGGTCGATAAGGCGCGAGACGAGGATCTCTTTATCTTTCGGCCGCCCTTCCCGCTTTACAAAGCCGCCGGGAATTTTTCCTGCAGCGTAAAATTTTTCGTTGTAATCGACAGTGACCGGAACATAATCCATACCCTCAACCGCATCGTGCGATGCGCACACCGTCGCAATGACCGCCGCTCCGCCCCACTGAGCGAATACGCAGCCGTTTGCCTGTTTGCCGATCCTTCCCGTCTCCAAAATCAAGTCGGCGTCTCCGACTCTTGCAGTTACTCTTTGTACCATCTTGTCCTTCCTAAAAATGCGGCATTGCAGGAAGTGTCAACTTCCGAAGATGTCGCATTCGTGCGCGGGACTCGCAACAAGCGCGTAAGCGCGAAGTTTCGAGCGGCGCACACGTACATCACGAGTTTTCAAAAGAAAACTCGAAGTAAAACGAGACGCGCTATTTCAGCGTTTCGTTTTACCGTTCTCAATTCTTTGTCGTTCTTTTCCGAAATTACTAATCAATAAAATTCATGTTCACGTGCATCGGCCGGAATGCCGACCGATATCGCAAAAGCTATTTAAGGTTCAATTTCGAGTTTTTCGAAACTCGAAATTTTTCATCCTCTTTGCTCACCAACTGAAGGGCGAGTTTGGAAAGTAAATCAAATTATGCTTACGGCGAGGTTCCGGCTGCGTGCCGTTTCGAGCGTTAGGCTTACGGAAGCCTGTCTTAAAAAGCTCGACCGCGGCTAAGCGGACGGGTTCTCACCGTAAGCACAGCTTTAGTAGCTGATACTTTCCAAACTCGACATTCGACCTATAAAAAAAGCCTGCGCCGCTCGAGCAAGCGGTCATGCAGGCTTTTTTGCTTGCGCTATTTACGGATACCGAGCTCTTTGATAAGAGAGCGGTACGCTTCGAGGTTCGTACGCTCGAAATATTTCAAAAGCTTTCTCCTCGCGCCGACGATTTTCAGCAGCGCGCGCTTTGCGCTTTTGTCTTTCGGAAAGGCGCGTTCGTGCTCAGTGAGCTGCTGGATGCGTTCGGTGAGCAGGGCGACCTGCACCTTTGTGTTGCCGGTGTCGTGTTCGTTTACACCGTATTTTGCGATAACGGCGGATGCCGTTTCTTTCGAGAGTGCCATTCGTATACTCCTATTCTTTTATCGTTCTTACAAATTCTACAGTCTTTATGTGCTGTACGTCTTTTTGCAAATTCTCAAGGCGAAGGATATGAGATTCTGCCGTAAAGCGGGCTTCCGCCATGCATCCGTCTCCGACGACGCAAACGCCGTAAGTACCGTGTTCGGGCAGCACTTGCGCAAAAGCGCTTCGTTCCGCCGTAAGCGCGCATCCGTCCTTTTTCCAAACGGAAGCCGAACAATCGAGCGCGTATTTTCTGCCGAGCATGGCTTCGGCCGAACGGATATCACCTTCGAAAACGCGCATGCGGATAAGCGAAGAGCTTACGCGCTCCCCCTTGTACAGCGTCGGATCGGGAAAATCCGAAACGACGCCGCTCTCGCGGGAAAACGCGCGGATTTCGTTCATGCCGCACGCACCGCGGTAGCCGCAGCGGAAATCCCAGCCTTCCGCAATGAATTTCATGCCGCAGCCTCGCACAAGCATCGATAAAAAACTGCGTCCTTCCATTTTACCGAATTTATCGGAAAAGTCAATCAGTATCGCGAAGGCCATGCCCCTGGTTTCGATGACCGAAAGCCGCTGTACGAGCGTCGAAAGATCGCCTTCGTAAAATCCTTTGGATTTGAAAGCGCCGAGCGATTGCTTAAACGCGACGACCCCGGGTGTAAGACCGTTTTTTTCCGCTTCGGTTCGGACACGGGTGAACAGCGAATCGTGTCCGATATGCGGACCGTCGAAGTTTCCGACCGTGAGCGCCGTACCGCGCGCAAACACATCGGGAGGCGCGGTTTTTCCGGCGACGGCGCTTTCGATATCTTCCCACGTAAAACGTATCATGACGGCATACTCTATCACATTTCGGAAAAAATGTCGCGCGAAAAAAAGCAGGGACAGACGACGTACTGCAAAGCACATCAAGAAAACTGTCCAAAAAATTGAAATTTTTGGACAACCCCTGCAAATATACGTATTGAAAAAAACGATCGTACGCGTTAAAATAATGTTAATTTTTACTATTTTCCCGCGGCGGCAAAGCGGCGGCGTATTTTGGAGTGTTGATATGGCGACGGTAAAAGCGATAAAAAAATCGGCAAAGACGACAAAGGCCGGTGCGAAAAAGGCTGCGGTATCGAAAGGGACGGCAAACAAATCGGCGAAGACTAAAGCAAAAACCGCAGCAAAAAAACGGACGGCGGCAAAGGCGCAGTCAAAAAAACGTTCCGAAACGAAGACGATAAAACAAGCCGCAGCGGTAAAAAAGAGCGCGCAAAAACCGGCGAAAAAAGTCGCAGCGAAAAAATCGATCAAAAAAATCGACTGGGCAAATCTCCCCTTCGGCTATATGAAGACGGATAAGCGCTTCGTTGCCGAATTCAAAAACGGTAAATGGAACGCCGGCAAACTCACTTCCGACGATACGGTTTCCCTTTCCGAATGTGCGGGAGTCCTGCAGTATGCGCAAACCTGCTTCGAGGGTCTCAAAGCGTACACGACCGAAGACGGCCGCATCGTTACGTTCCGACCGAACTTGAATGCCGAACGCATGGAGCGTTCGTGCGAACGCCTCGAAATGCCCGTATTTCCGAAAGAGCGCTTCGTCGAAGCGGTCCTCGCCGTCGTTAAAGCGAATAAATTCTACGTGCCGCCCTACGGAAGCGGCGCGACGCTTTACATCCGTCCCTATATGTTCGGTGCGAATCCCGTCATCGGCGTAAAACCCGCCGACGAATACCAGTTCCGCATCTTCGTCACCCCCGTCGGTCCGTATTTTAAAGGCGGCGTCAAATCGATCGCCGTGCGCATTTCCGATTCCGACCGCGCAGCTCCCCGCGGAACGGGCGATATCAAAGCGGGTATCAATTACGCGATGAGTCTGCACAATATCGTCGACGCGCACAAAAACGGATTCGCCGAAAACATCTACCTCGATCCCGCCACGCATACGTTTATCGAAGAGACGGGCGGTGCGAATATCCTGTTCATCACGTACGACGGCAAAATCGTCACGCCGAAATCCGACACGATCCTTCCGTCGATCACTCGCCGCTCGCTCGTGTACATCGCGGAAAATATTCTGCACATCCCCGTCGAAGAGCGCAAAATCGACAAGAGCGAGCTTGCATCGTTCGCCGAATGCGGCCTGTGCGGAACGGCGGCGGTGATCTCCCCCGTGTGCAGCATATACGACCACGGCAGAGACATACGCTTTTCGGCCTGCGAAAACGGCATGGGACCCGTACTCAAAAAACTGTACGACACGCTCACGGGCATACAGATGGGACACATCCTCGCGCCGAAAGGCTGGATATACGAAGTAACATAATCACCTTCGATACGCAAAGAGAAGCTGTTCCGGAATTTTTCGACATTTCCGGAACTCCGCTTCCTGCACTCGTCAAAATATCTACTGTCAAAATATCTACTTGACAGATTTCTCAAAAGCGGGTATAAACATTAGTTTATTTTCACTTCCCAAACTATAATTGACTAAAAAAAATCCTTTTGTTATAATTAAATCCGTAGCTATGAAAATTCAAACGGAAACCGGGCTCAAAAAAGTCATCGCCTGCATGGAACGCACCGATCCCGAACAAGCGCAAAAAATACTTGAAAATCTGTTTGAAGACGAATTCGACTGCGCGGAGCTCGTGTTTACCGCCGACTGCTGCAATTTTTGGATCCCGCACATACGGCAGCTGGGCACACTGGAAAATGCGTTCGAACGCGGCGAAAACCTCCTTGCTGACTGGAAACGGTTTCGCGTTTTTCTTTCGCGGAAAGAGAACCCGTATCTGCCCGCAGTCGAAGCGATTGATCGCGGCGTTTTTTCGCTCGCGCTTGAAAATTATCGGCAGCTGTTCGACGAACGCGACAACGCGCAAAAAGCGGAAATCTACCGTAAAGCGGGTCTGTGCTGCAAAAAGCTCGGCAAATTCGAAGACGCGCAGGAATGTCTTACCGTCGCGAACAATGCGCAGCCGGGTCTTCCGTCGGTACTTGCCGAACTCGCCGACTGTTTTGCGCTGTGCGGACACGAGCGGAACGCAAAAGTGCTTTTTCGCGAAGCGTTTTTTATCGATCCGGTGAAAATCGACGCGAGCTTTCTCGACTCCGAGCTGATTCGGGTATTGATCGAAAAGACCGCGGAAAAGGGCTACACGGGTACGACGCTCATGCAGTGGATCCCTGTATACGGGGTGCTCTACGGCGTCTTTAATGTGCGGCGGGAACTCAAACTGCAGGAGATCAGCAAATTAAAACAGGAAATCTACGCGATCGAAACGGAGATGAAAGATCCTTCCTGCGATTCGGCGAATCTCACGCCGCGCCTCATCAATCTGTATTTTTGGCTCATCGACCACTACCTCGCATCGGACGACACTTCGAAGCCGGTAAACGATACTCTGCTGAAGATAAAAATACTCGACTCGGCGATTTACGAGCAGTACACCAAGTGACGGGCAAAACGGACGGTCGATGAAAACGGTAAAAACAAACGGATGTTCGAAGAGAAAACAGCACAAGCGTTATTTATAAATTAATAATTAAGGAGTTTTGTATGGCAGATGAAAATCTCGTGACGCAGGTTCAAAACATGCTCAAAGAGGAGACGTGGACACGGGCTGCGATCAGCAATTATACAAAGAACAATCTCATGGAGCTCGCCGACATCGTTGAAAAAGCGCGGGAAGCCGGATGCGCCGACGAACTGCAGCAAATCTGTGACGAGCACCTCTCACACACGAAAGACAGCATTATCGCGCTGTACCTGTCGGGCATGGTGTCGCTCGGCAAAGGCGCGCTAGACAATTCTTCTCTTGAAAACCTCGTCGACATCTTTCAAAAAAATCATAAAGAGAATATCGTCATCTACCTCTGCGAAACGATCCTCGCGGACGATCCGAACAACAAATTCGCTCTTCGCACGCTCGCCGACTGCCTGCGCGCCGAATCGAGCGATAAAGTGTGGGAACTCTACGAAAAAATCGTAAAGCTTGATTTCGAAGAAGCTGATTTGGCGAAGCTGCTCGCCGAACACGCCGAAGCGGCAAACGATACGGAAACGGCGATCGATTACTACAAAAAGGCGCATCTCCGCTACATCACCGCAAAAAACATGAACGCGGTAAAAGAAACGTGGTCTCGCCTCGTCCAGCTCATTCCCGAAGAGATCGATTTTTTTATGCTCGCCAAACGAAAGATCGCAAAGACGATCAGCGAAGAGCGGAGCGCCGTTCTCATGCAGGAATTGTACACGTGGTATAAGGACAATAAAAAATGGGATACGGCGATCGATATCCTCAAGCAGATCCTCGAAATCGATCAGCACGATACCTGGGCGCGTAAAGAACTCGTCGACTGCTACCGCGGAAAATACGAAGGACGGGGGCATCTCGAAGACTACATCCGTTCGTCGAACCTCGCGCAGAGTTTCCGCAACGTATTCGAAGCGCTCAACGACTTCGAAAAGCACATCGCCTTCGATGCGAAAAGTTACGTGTACCACCGCACGTGGGGTGTCGGCATCATCCGATCGGTCGAAGACGATACGCTGAAAATCAATTTCGGAAAAAAATACGGAGTGCGGCCCATGTCGCTCAAAATGGCCGTGAGCGCATTGCAGCCGCTTGCGAAAGATCACATTTGGGTACTCAAAGCGACGAAAAAGCACGAAGAACTTGCCAAGAAAGTAAAGAGCGATAAAGAGTGGGCGCTTAAAACGATCATTCAAAGTTTCGGAAACCGCTGCGACCTCAAGCGCATCAAAGCCGAACTCGTGGACGACGTTCTTTCCGCATCCGAGTGGACGTCGTGGAACAGCGGGGCAAAGAAGATCCTCGAGTCGAACCCGCATTTCGGCGTCGACACGAACGACATCGATATGTATACGGTGCGCGATCACGACGTAAGCAAAGACATAAAGCTCGCAAACGAATTCAAAGCGCAAAAGCAATTCTTCCCGCGGATCGACATATTCATGCGCTTTATCGAAGACGACGAAACGGATAAAAGCGGCGAAACGTTCAACGAAATGCTCTCCTATTTTATCGGATTCTTAAAATCGGTTTCGCACATCAACGAACAGGTCGTCGCTTCCTTTTTGACGATTCAAAAAATCAACATGCTCGTCCCCGCTTCGGCCTATCAAATCAAATTCACCTTTAAGGATGTATACGATAAAATCGAAGAACCGCGTAAAATGTATCTTTCGCTCAAAGATACGAAAAACACGACGCTCCGCGAAGATTTTATTAAAAACGTAAAACTCCTTCCCGACTGGGACAAACAGTACGTGCGCCTCTTTCCGACGGTGCTCAGCCGCTCCATGCTCACATCTCTCATCAACGCGGGGAAGACGGATATGGTGCAGCGCCTTGCATCCGATTCGTTCGACAATTTCAAAGACAACCGCCAAGCCGTTTTGTTTTTCTTCCGCGAATGCAGGGACGACGATTGGTTTAAAAGCGCCGGCATTCCGTACGAAAAGCAGCTTATCGCACTGATCAATATCGTCGAACTCACATTTCGTGAAATCAGCAATCACGTCAATACGACGGAAAACAAAAAAATCAATGCGGCCGCGATCGATCTGCTGTTCTCAGGCGACACGCTTATCGACTATATGCTCGAAAACGACGAAGATACGGTAAAGCGTATGTATACGCTCGTTGCGGACATTGCGGATCTCGATCCCGCGAAAAAGGCTCAGCTGCGAAACAAGATCCTCGAAAAATATCCCGACTTCAAATTTCAGGCGGCGGAAGAAAAATCTTCGACCCAACAGCGCGGCATGCTCGTTACGGCGAAAAAGCTCGAAGAAAAAAAAGCGCAGGAAGAGCAGATCCGTACCGTCGACATTCCGAAAAACGCGGAAGAGATCGGCGAAGCGCGTTCTCAGGGAGACTTAAAGGAAAATGCGGAATACAAAGCAGCCCGCGAACACCAGCACTTTTTAAACGAGCGGCTTAAAACGCTTCAGGAGGAAATCGGACGTTCGGTCGTATTCGATCCGACAACGATCACGACGGCGTTCGTTTCATTTTCGACGACGGCGACGCTGCACAACAACGATTCGAATGAAGACGAAACGTACACGATTTTCGGACCGTGGGAATCGGATCCCGACAACAACGTCATCTCGTATATGTCGCCGTTCGGCAACGCGCTTATGGACAAAAAAGTCGGCGAGCATGTCGTCTTTACGATCAACGACCACAACTACGACTACACCGTAAAAGAGATAAAAGCGGCGAAAGCGTAAACAAGCTGCGTCCTTCGGCGCGGCGAACTTTTTAAGAATTCGAAAGGCGCTGCGCAGTCGGGGGATGCGTAAAAAAGCGTTTATCGTAAGCGTATGAAATATCGAAAACTGTTGCCGGTCGTCCTTATCCCCATCGCGGGGGCGCTGATCCTTTTTTTATACGGAAAGGATAAAAAAATGCACGGAGCACACATGACGGAACGCAGTTCATCGGGCAATGCCCAGGATGCGCGCGGACGGGTATTTTCGGAAAACGATATCAACGGAAATCTCCCGAAGCACGTCTTTGTCGCCACCCTCACGCAGACTTTTTCGCGCGGTTATGAATTTTGCCTTTCGGGCGGAAAAATCATGATGAAAAAAGCGGGTGCGGAAAATTGGGCGCTCTTTCAAGGGACGGGTCTCCCCTTTCCGAAAAAGAAGCGCATCGAGAGAGGCGAACGCTTCGACGTGCCGAAAAAAATCGTCGAAATCGCAGCCGACGACGATATGCTGCTCGCTTTCGACGACGAAAAAAAAATGTTCGTCTGTCCGCTCGCGTCGAACCGCGTCGATAAAAAATTCGTATGGACGAACGGCTTCGGCTGGCCTGAAAAGAATCAGCTCGTGCAAAACGATCTCGTTTCTCATAAGCGCGGCTGGGCGACCGGTACGAGGAGATCGAGCATCGAATGGTATACCGACCGTTTCGGCAACGAACACAATTGGGGAACGATGGGCGTTACGACCGTCTACTTTCTTACAGAAAACGGACGGGAAATACGCTTTACCGATTCCGGGCTTCCGACCGATTTGAGCGATACGATCCTCTGCCCCGAGCGCGGCGCCTTTACCGCGCAAAACATCAGCGCAAGCGGTTCCACTCTTTTTCTCATCGGAGACGACGGCACGATGTACACTCGCCTCATCGATTACGACACGATGGGATGCGATCCGATGTTTTTCAAATACACCTATGTCGCCGAAAAGCAGCGATACAAAGGCAGCGATTACCGTTCCAATTTTACGCGCTGGGGACTGCCGAACGAAGATTGGCGTAAACAGCCCGACATCAAGCTTTCGGGAAACGCACGCCTTTCAAAATATATCTGCATATTTCAAAACGGCAAAGGAAACGATGCGCGCGTTCTTCGCGTTGCGGGTACCGATCCCGCGGGAAAAATCGGTTTTTATTATAAAAATTTAACCGATACCGAATGGCGCTTCGAGCCGGCTCCCCTCGTTCTCTCTCCTTCCGCTTTTCTTTCAGGCGCAAAATCGGAAGCCGAAAAGAAAAACGAATATTCGTATACCGGCACAATCGCGAAAAACGGTAAAACGGTAAACGGTATCACCTGTTCCGTAAGCGATATGACGCTCACAAGTGAAGGTTCCTGTACGCTCGTGCTGCAGTGCGGAGACGAAGCGAAATCGATTCCGCTCTACCTCGTTACGATGTGGACGTATATGACGCGCTACAATCCGGTATTCGACGGGACGCCGAAAAGCTTTTTCGCCACTCCTCATTTTTCCGAAGCCGATATTTCGGCACAAAACGAAACGTTCGATGCGCTCCTTCACGGCGCGTTCCAAGGAAAAAACCTCGATCTCTTTTCTGCGACGGCGACCGCATGGGGTCCCTATCTCATGTTTACGTTCGGAAAAAAACCGAACGAATACACGATATCGCTCAGTGCGACAAAAGCTTCAGAGTCGGAGTTTAAAAAAGAGCTGACGGCAAACAGAGTACAAACGCAATCGCTTCGTATGCTCGACACGGCAAAGACGTACACGGCAAGCGACGTGCCGCTCCTCGACGGTATCATACGGGAAAACGAAAGCGTCATAGCCGAAGCCGACACGCAGATGAAAGCCTATCTCAAAAACGCCGCGCGATCCGAGCTTTCGAGATGGGGCTACAATATCTTCGATACGATCGCTGCCGTGACGATGCTGAACCGCGTAGACGTGCCGAAAATAAAAACGCTGACCTCGTTCGGCGGACAGCTTATGGCGCAGAATGCGGACAATTTCAAATTCATTTCCATGTTCGAACTGTATACGAACCCGTACAAGATCTCCGCGGCACAAAACGTCATAGACGAGTGTACTTCGCTCAAAGAGCGAATAGCCGAAAAAGGCGGCGCGAGAGTCGATCCTTTTTTCAAAAACACGTACGGAGAATACTTCGACGCACTGCATATCCCCGACGTAACCTACGGCACCGTCACATATAAAAAGAAACGCTACAAAACGACGATCAGAAGGATAAGTGCAACGCTTCCCGTTTTACGCATGGAATACGCAGATGAAACGAACGCTCAGTCGGTCATTATCGAATTCCCGTCGCTCATCGAAGATATAAAAAAAGAGCAAACCCCCTTTACCGCGCCCGTCGTCTTTCGAACCATTTCCGGAAGCGGATCGGCCTTTATTAAAACCGGCATCCGCTCATACATCATGAGCAGGACGGGCACATACACATGGGACGGGAAAGAGGCGAAAATCGAAGTCAATAAATCTTTAAATAAGCGGCTCCCGCTCTTTGCAAGCGGAGAGGACAGATGACAGGGAAGTGCGCGATGAGCGCGGCTGCCATAAGGGAACTCATCTCCGACGTCTACGTAATTCCCGGCGGAACGAACGTCGGCGTCATACGCGTAAAAGACGAAAGCGGATGTGCTCTCTACCTCATCGATTCGGGCGGAAGCGAAAAAGACGCGCGCAACATCGAAGCAATCCTCAACGCGCATTTTAGGAGCTGGCATCTCCGAGCGATCATAAATACGCATTCGCACGCCGACCATACCGGCGGCAACGCCTATTTTACAGAAAAAACAAAATGCGAAATATGGATGCCTTACCTTGAAAAAGGGAGCGTCGAAAACACGCTTTTACAGTCCTCCATCGCATGGGGCGGCTTTCCGCTTCCCGAACTGCGCGTACCCTATTACGTTCCCGCGCACTGCGAAGCGACACGCGTCATACGAGATGAAGAGTGCGTCGAGCTTACCGACGGCAAAAAAATACGCTTTATCGCCCTGCCCGGTCACTATTTTGAAATGCTCGGCGTTATGTGCAAGACCCCCGACGGAAAGTCCGCGTTCTTTGCGGGAGACGCCGTATTCGGCAGAAGCGTGATTGCAAAATTTTCGATCCCGTTTATGATCGATATTTTTTCATTTTCGGATACGCTTGAAAAGCTCCGCTCCGTACGTGCTGACCGGTACGTGCCGAGTCACGGGGAAGCGGTCACGAGGATCGATGAAACTGTTGAAATGAACCAAATCGCCGTTTTACAGACGATAAGCTGCATTATGAAGATTTTAAAAAAGAAGCCGCACACGGCCGAAGAATTATTGACCGAAGTCGCAAACGCGAACGGCATTTCCATGAAGCTCACGCAGTACGTACTCATCGGCTGTACGCTACGCTCCTTTCTCACGTGCCTGTATGAAAAAGGACGCATAACGTACGAAATCGTTGACAATAAAATGCTGTGGAGAGCGCTTTAGGCGCTGTCCAAAACGGAAATTCCCGGACAGCGCTCCCACGCAAAGACTTTTTACAAAACGCAGATCGGAACGAAAGTGTCGGCTTTCAGCGCCGCCCCACCGATGAGCCCGCCGTCGATATCCTTTTGAGAAAGCAGTTCCGCTGCGTTTGCCGCTTTCATCGAACCGCCGTACTGGATGATCGTTTCGTCGGCGACTTTTTTGTCGTAGAGCTTTTCGATGTGAGCTCTGCAAAACGCGTGGATCGCCTGCGCGTCTTCGGGCGTCGCGGTTTTTCCCGTACCGATCGCCCACACCGGCTCGTATGCGATCGTAACGCGCGCCATTTCGGCGGCCGTTACGCCTGAAAGCCCCGCGTCGAGCTGGAACGCGCACACGCTTTCCGCCTTTCCTTCTTCGCGTTCGGAAAGCAGCTCTCCGATGCACAGCACGACATCGAGACCCGATGCGAGCGCTTTGCGCACTTTCGCGTTGATAAGCATATCGCTTTCGCCGATTTCATGCCGCCGCTCCGAATGCCCGATGATCACCGTTTGCACTCCGATATCTTTGAGCATTTCCGCCGACACTTCGCCCGTGTGCGCGCCGTTTCCGGTAGAGGCGACATCCTGTGCGCCCAAAATAATATTGCTCCCTTTTACAACCTGCGCGACCGCGTCGAGGTAGACGAAAGGCGGAGCGATCATATACTTGTTCGGTTTGCCTTTCAGCTGCAGAACCAAATCCTTTGCGAGCGCGACCGCTTTGGCTTTGCTCGTATTCATCTTCCAGTTTCCCGCAATATAATGTGTCCGTGCCATAAAAACTCCTGTAAAAAAATTAATAATTTCCAAACTCGCCGTTTATCAATAGGTTCAATTTCGAGTTTTCAAAACTCGCAGGATTGTCGAAAAAATAAGAAACTTTTAAGACAGTCCCTTTTCCAACCGTTCCGCTCACCGATAGAATGGCGAGTTTGGAAAGAAAATCAAATTATGCTTACGGCGAGGTTCCGGCTGCGTGCCGTTTCGAGCGTTAGGCTTACGGAAGCCTGTCTCCAAAAGCTCGACCGCGGCATACACGGCGAGTTTGCAGAGCAAACTCGGTAGTGAGCGCAGCGAACGAAGTTCTCGCCGAAAGCATAGCTGTCAATCGGCATTCCAAATTCGCCGTTTATCGATAAATTATTTTTGTGCCAAAATCGCGATGCCCGGAAGCGTTTTTCCTTCAAGGAATTCGAGCGACGCCCCGCCGCCCGTGGAAACGTGGCTCATCTTATCGGCGAGGTGAAATTTGTTCACCGCAGCGACCGAATCTCCGCCGCCGACTACCGTCATAGCGCCGCGTGACGTCGCTTCTGCGACCATGCGTGCAACCGCTTCGGTTCCTTTCGAAAACGCTTCGAATTCGAAGACGCCGACCGGCCCGTTCCAAATGATCGACTTCGCTTCTCCGATCGCCTTTTTATAGAGTTCGAGCGTTTTCGGCCCCACGTCGAGCGCCATGAGATTGTCGGGAATATCGGTACCGTCGATCGCAACGGCGGAAGCGTTCGCGTCGAAAGACTCGGCGCCCCGATGATCGACCGGCAAAATGATGTTTACGCCTTTTTCTTTCGCTTCGCTTAACAATTTTTTCGCCGTATCGATAAAATCGTCCTCGACAAGCGATTTTCCGACGCTGTGTCCCTGCGCTTTCAAAAACGTGTACGACATACCGCCGCCGATGACGAGCGTCGATGCGTTTTTCAAAAGGCTTTCGAGCACTGCGATCTTCGAAGAAACTTTCGCCCCGCCGATGATCGCGACCATCGGTTTCGGAGGATTGTGAAGCATCGGATCGAGATACTTCACTTCTTTTTCCATGAGAAAACCGCCGACGCATTCCGTTTTCATAAACTTTGCGATCGTCGCAGTCGATGCCTGATCGCGGTGCGCAGTGCCGAAGGCATCGTTGACGAAAATGTCGCCGTAAGTCGAAAGCTCTTTCGCCATGCCCTCGCGCTCTTCGGCCGTCTTTGCCGTCTCTTCTTTATGGAAGCGGACGTTTTCGAGCATCATGACCCCGCCTTCAGGCAGAGCGTCGACGGCGGCTTTTTGACCGAGCGCATCGGGCGCAAACGCGACGTGCGTACCGAGTTTTTTTTCCAAATACGCGGCAACGGGCGCCATGCGGTTTTTACCCGCGATGAATTTTTCTTTGTCCTCTTCGGTAAACGGCTTTCCCGCCTTTTCCGCTTTTTCGGCGGCTTTTTTTACGTCTTTTGCAGGATCGCCGAGGTGGCTCATGAGAACGAGACTCCGCGGCTTTTGTTCGAGTATGTATTTGATCGTCGGCAGCGCCGCCATAATGCGCGTGTCGTCCTGAACGACGCCGTCTTTCATCGGAACGTTGAAATCGACTCTCATGACGATGCGCTTGCCTTTCAAATCGACATCTTTTACGGTTTTAATCATAATGCCCCCTGCTGTAATGGTTAGAATTTTTTTTGCGATTCGATTTTTTTATTATATGTTTTTTCGGCGCAATATTCAATCGTACGCATGGAGAATTGTCGCAGGCGGTTCTCCGAAGTTTATCTTACGTTTTATTTTTTACCTTAAAATTCTATACTTAGCCCCAAAATGTATCTTCTGCCGATTGTTGTTCGGCAAAAGTCCATACTTCTTGTATCTTGCCGTTTTCTATTTTGAACAGATCAATACCCGGATCATTGAGCGTGTCAGAACCTCTCTGCGCTAAGGAAACAACACTTGCAGCAACAAAACACCCGTTGCTCGCAGCCCAATTGGTAATAACTTTAAATGTGCCGCCGCTCCTTTTCGCAAATTCCCCTAAACGCTCACCCAACGCCTGTTTCCCCGTAATCGTACCTGAAAGCGAACTTTCGCCTCCCATGTGCCATACAACAGTATCGGCCATTGCTGCAAAAGCTCCGGCAAAATCACCCTTTTCCAATGCATCTCGATAAGCAGCAAATACCTTCATTGCTTCATTTTTCATAAAAGTCCTCCGGTAAATATTTAGAAGTTTTTTCGCTTCTATAGGTATAATTATACTCTCTTGTCTTGATTTTACAAGTACGAACATTTATAATATATAGTATCAAAAATAATACTTACAAGGAGGTACGATAAAAAACGCCGTCTGAAATATCGCCGTCGCTTTTTATCTCGAGTTTGCTGGATGTTTGCAGAAAACGTGTATACGTAGTGTTTCGATAAAAATCGCATGAATACGAATACGCTTTATTTTGCAAACTCGACTATTGAACGTGTGCTCGCACGCGCACGGCTAAAAACTTTTTCGGAAATTGATATTTCCTGCAAAAGTTTTTATGGGAGTTTTTTATGATGTCGATTTATGATAAGTGCCCCTTCGCTACTACGCAAAGAGTATTGCAAGGAAAATGGGCGATTATAATTTTATATCATCTGAGTACGGGTACAAAAAGGTTTAATGAACTTCAAAGAGTAATGCCTGCAACAACTCGAACAGTTTTAACAAGACAGCTGCGTCAGCTTGAAAAAGATAAACTGATCGACCGAAAAGTCTTTGCCGAAGTCCCGCCTCATGTTGAATACTCTTTGAGTAAATTGGGAACTAAATTTCAAAAAGTGTTAGACGAGATTGAGATTTTCGGTTTGAGTTATATCGCCGAATTACATAAAATGCAAAGCTGAATGCCCGATGGGAAAAAAGCCGAATACGCATATCTGTTTGACGCGATGGAAAAAAGATATGATAAAATTAACAATCCGACGCAGCCTCGCAGCGAAGCTTCAAGCGGCAGCGGGGTATTAAAGCCTCCGCACGAATAAAACGAATCAAAAAGAGCAGGCGAAAATACGGCTTAAAACTTATTGTATTTGCTTTTATTGACGGAAATCCGTTCGCTCTTTTATGCGGAAACGGCGCAGGATCCCTTCGGCAAAGGCTTACCCGTCTACGAGTTCCGCAGTTTTTATAGGAGCTGGTATATGTCGTTGAATATTCATGAAGATGACTTACGCATGGCGGGTGAAAAGATCGGTTTTGAACGGGGAATACGCAAAGGCAGAAGAGACGGAATCTTACAAGGCCGACGCGATGGTATCGCCGCTGGATCGTATCAGGCAAAGCGGGAAACGGCAAAAATTTTATCAGGTATGCAACTGAGCATTGAAGTGATAGCGAAAGCGACCGGTCTTTCGGAAGCGGAGATCGAAAAACTGTAGTGTCATTTGCTTTCAAAAACTCGACATCCGACCTTTTAGGTAAAAATTGATTTCCGTGTGCCACCCTATCGTTGCCGTCGGACGGCAACAAGTGCGGGAGCGAAGCGCCTCATTTTTACACGCATACATTTACGATACAATCGCCTCGTCGTGCATTTTCTATTGAGTTATGCGAACCCTTGACAAATACGTATTACACGTATTACAATAATAGATGTGAAAGACAAAGAACTTTTACGTTTATTATTAAAAGACGGTTGGGAATTGGTATCGGTAAAAGGCAGCCATCATAAAATCACGAAAAACGGAAAAACAGAGATAATTCCCGTGCACGGCAAAGATGTGAAAAAAGGTCTTTTAGCGGCTATTCTAAAACGAACCGAACTGGAGGTAAAAAAATGAAAGTTATATATCCTGCTATTTTTCATAATGAAGACGACGGTTTCTGGGTTGAGTTTCCCGATTTACCCGGATGTTCTACGCAGGGCGATACGGAAGCCGAAACGTATACAAATGCGGTTGAAGCGATGGAGCTTTTTTTGCAAGACGATTATACGGTCGACACCTTACCGAAGGCGTCGGCGGCAAATAAAATTAAAACGGATAAAAAAAGTTTCGTATCGTTTGTATGCGGCGAATTTAAAGTAAATGAAAAGGCAATAAAAAAGACATTGACAATTCCTGCATGGCTTAATATTCAGGCGGAAAAAGCGGGAGTCAATTTCAGCAAAACATTACAAGACGCATTATGTGAAAAACTGAATCTTGTGATATAACCGGAACGGCACATCCTCCGCTTCCTACCGTGCGATTTCCACGCCCCACCACTCGTCGAGCACCGCGCGCGCTTCCTGCTGTAGTGCGGGGTCAACACAGACTTCGAGCTGCTTCAAATTATCGGCATAGTGCGCGCGCCCCGAAGCCCGTACCGCTTCGCGTATGTCGTCGGAAAGGGGATGCTCATCCAAATAGGAGAAAATGATCGTAAATACCGAAGAAGCCGAACACACTTTTTGCCATGAAGCAAGGTCGGCAATTTGTCGGCGGGAAGAAATACCGGTATTGATGCGGTAGTTATACACCGTGTCCCGTATGCCGAAATACGTACACGCGTTTCGAGTACGCCCGTCCGCCGGCGCGTCGGCAAACTTCGATGCCGTCAATGCGATAAAAAAATAGAGGAGCAGGTCTTCGGCCATCGTGCAATAGGCAAAGGGGATCTCATCGTATGCTTTTTGAACGAGGGCGGTTTTGAAGAGTTTACCCCACACAAAGCCGTTATATGCGCTTTCAACGATAAACTTACGGAGGATTTCGCCACCGGTTAAAACGCCCTCGTATACGCTTTGCGCTTTTCGCGCAAAAGAGGCGATGCGCGCATCAGGCTCACCTTCCATGCCGCACACCGTACCCGCACCGTGCACGATGTCCGCACCCGACGTACGGGCAGTATCGTACAATATACGGAGAGCATTAGGCGGAAGCTCATCGTCCGGATCGGCAAAGGCTGTGTATTCGCCCGAGGCGGCGTTCACCGCAGTACGGCGCGCTTCGAGCGTACCGAGGTTTTTACCGTGTTCCAAAAACACGAGCGGCAGCCCCCGCTCCTTAAACCGCTTTGTATATGTTTTAACAATGCGCTGCAATTCTTTTGTGCCGGGGCTGCCGTCATTTACAACGATAATTTCAAAAAGCGGCGCTGCATCCTGCCGTAACACGCTTTCAAAAAACCGCCCGATCTGCCCCTCCGCCCCGTACACCGGAACGCAAAGACTCACGAGCGGCTTTTGCCGCGCCGCACATCCGAAGCGCGCGGCGCGGCGTTGGAGAAAACTCATCGTACGGTTTAGTACCAGCTAAAACCGGTTCCCACTATATGCGTTAATTTCTGAGAAAAACTGCCGCCTGAATTCCTTTCGACCAGTAAATTTCCCGCTAAATCGTACTCCAATACTTTGTCGGTATTTTTCGGATCACCGTGCGGCTCAGCAGTACCGCCCGTACCCCATACGCCGTCCGAAGCAATGATAAGCCTGATCCGTTCGGCTTCGTCGTATTTTACGGCGATAAACCGGCAAAATCCGTAACCGGTTTGAGCAGCATCATTTGCATCTTTACCGATCGTTTTTTCGATACCGCTCAATGTCGAGGCTGTAGCACCGATCTTATACAATTTGCTGCTGTTTTTAAAAACATCGGTTTCATGATGAGTGGATACGTATTTCCGTGATTCGGTTGTCTTTGACGAAATACCGTACAACACGCCGTCGATTACCTGCAAGTCTCTCACGGCTTCTTCATAGCGCTCGTAATCGCCGGTAGTGGGATGCGGAGACGGATTTTCTGCAGGAGAGGCAGAAACCACCGTTATTACTCCATCTTGAACGGGAGAGCTGCCCTTCTTGTATTTTGCTACCTTAATCGTATAGGGAGCTGTAAGCGCTGTTTGCTCTTTTGTAGCAACAAATACCCCATCCTTGTTTGCGGCAAGCGCGGTAATCTCAGTCAAAGCGGTTTGTATTTCATACGGCGGCGTCGGAAACGCAGCACTGCTGAAATCCGTATTCCACACCAGAGACTTTACAAACCAATTGTTACTAACGGTCTTATAGCTATAATACAAAGTCTTTTTTCCGTCGGAAATATCTACAGCAACAGCGCTGATGTCGGACAACGACCCCAGAGTTTTATCGTTGTCCTTGACATATCCGTTTACACCCAAGATAAAGCGCCTGACAAAACAGGGATTCGGATTATCTCTGTATACTATGTACAGATTGCCGTCCTGGTCGTAACAGAACACATCGGTAGGTCGTTCGGAAGAAGTGTCTGCAAAAAGCTTGTTTGCTTCGGAAAACGCTCCCGTTCCGTTCGTACTTGTCCAATAGTGCATACCATAGGTGCTCTTTTCCCACAGCAAGGCGGGAGTCTTTTTAGACGGATATGCGGCATGGTATGCGTACCACGTGGCATCCGTATCGGTAAAAGTCAAAGTACCCGTTTTGCGGTTGAATGCGGCGATACGATTTTTTTCGCCCGTCACCCGCCAGCCTTCTTTACCGTTTGCGATACCCACTCCGTCGTCCGCAATGTAGATATTATCTTCGTCGTAGCCGATAAAACCGATGGGATTGGAAAAATACTGTGCATTAAAGGCGATGGGGTCTGCGGTTGAAGCAGCAGGATTGAGTCCTATCTTGGTCTCATGGATAAAGGCACTGCCGGTATATGTATAACGTACAAGCTGCCCCAGCGCATACAGCATTCCGCTATCCAGTTTTTGCTCGTTCAGCAAGCAATACACGCCGTCCTCGTCGGCAAAAAGGCCGGTACACTCGGTGTGATTATTGTCGAAAGCATTATCTTGACGAACTTTAGGGAGCTGTTTTTCGATTTTATTTGACAGCGTTAATATAGAACCCGACAGTTCGACCTTACAGGCAAACAGCTTATTCACCTGAGGAAGGGAAGCGCTGAGCGGGACGGTAAAAAACAAAGTACCGTTATATGCCGCAACGGCAGAAACAGTGCTTATCGAAGGGTCAAGCGTACTCAGACTGCTTCTGTTTGAACAGGTAAAATGATTGTACGCGTTTTCTTTCAGACAATAGACATTTACGCCGTTAAACAAAAAGATATAGTTATCGTCCTGATCAATCGCTATATTATCAATATCGCTGATCCCATTAGGAAGAGAAGAAGAAGGCAGCTGAGCGGCAACGGCCGTTTGAAAACCCGTATCTTCATTGCCGTCAACGTCGAAACGCGTAAACTTTTTTACGCTGTCGTCATGGTATAAAAGATATAACCTGCCCAAACTGTCGCGCGCGGTAACCGGTTTGGGATAGTTTCCGCCCATACGAATGGTATCGGGGAAAGTTTTGCCGTTTCGGAATTTCAGGCGAAGCTTAACCCCGCTTAAGGGTATCGTTTCTATAACATCGAAAAAGAAATTTCCGATAACGTTCGGCGTTTTCGACAGTTCCAAATCGATATCGTTTATGCCGGCTTTTACGGTGTGCGTTTTCGTCCTGCTCCACGTACCCGATGCGGTTTGAACGGTCGCCTTTACGACGATCTCGACGCCGACGACGACTTCCGCAGAAAGAGGGAGCGGACCCTCGGCGATCAAGCGCCCCGAAGCGTCGCTGATCGTGATCGTCGTATTGCTGCCGTCGAATATCGGTAAGCCCGTCTCGGGGTTTGCAGCTCGCCCTCCCCCTCCGCCGACGCGCACTTCGGCAAGTTCTCTGCCTCCGTTTATGTTGAAGTTACACGCGCCGAAAAAAAAGCACAACGCGAGCGAAACGGCAAACAGTTTAAAACCTGTCTTTTTCATAAGCCTCCCCCATGAAACTGCGATGATTGCACTATATCTGTAAGAAAACTCCTAAAATCGCAATTTTAAAAGATTTCTCCGATTTTCAATATATTATAACATAAATCGCAAAAAATAACAATTATCGGTTTATTGTGTGCAGACATTCGACCTGATAACGTATGGAGAGGTATACACGGAAGAGAACTCGTTTTATCCTTGACAATACTGCCACCGACTATTCATAATGTTGCAAGACGAAAACTCCGAATGATTGCAGCTGCAAAAGAAGTTAAAGATTTAAGAATCCCGCCCGGCAATGATCTTGAACAGCTGATTGGAAATCTTGCAGGACTTTGGATATTTCCGCTTATCGTCTGGCAAAAGGCCGGATGTCAAGTTTTGGAGCAAATACCATTACAGCTTTTGGATTTCCGCTTCCGAAAGACCGGTCGCTTTCGTTATCACTTCAAGACTCATCTGCATATCCGATAAAATTTTTGCCGTTTCTCGTGCTTTTTGATATGATCCCGCGGCGATACCGTCGCGTCGACCTTTGCGTATTCCCCGTTCAAAGCCGATCTTTTCACCCAACTGTGAACCCTCTCTTAGTAAATCATCTTTCCAAATATTCAACGACATATACCGGCTCCTGAACTTTTCGTTCCGTTTCGCTTTTTCGACAAGCTCATCGATGTGCTGTGTAAAACCGCTCGTCGCCCGTCTCTCGCAAAGATACTCCAACAAAGCGCTCAATTCAGGCTCATCCTCTTTACCGTAGGCACCCACATTATAAAACACCTTAACGCTTTTGTCATCAAGAAAAAGCATATCGTCGGCGGTACAGATATTACGAAACTCGTAGACAGGCAAGCCTTTGCCGAAGGGATCCTGCGTACAGATAAAAATGACATAGCTCTCTTTCAGTTCAGCGTAGCTTTGTCCTCTCAAGAGGTTATCGACATCCATGAGGCTTTGGTAATAGCGTGTGCGCTTGGGAAGAGAGGGCGGGATCGACGTTTGTATTTCGATATCGAAGATGCGCTCGGGGTCTGAGACATAGACGTCGAGGCGTATGCCCTTGCTTTCGTAAAAGGGCGCTATCGTTTTTTGCAGGGAGGGGTATTCGATTTTACCGACTTTGATATGCAAAAGACGCTCGATGACACCCTTGCAGATCATTTTGTTTTTCATGACCGTGCCGAACATAAAGTCATCGGTAAAGGAAAGTTCTTCGACGGGTTTATGGGTATATTCCATAGCTGCACCTTCGGTTATTGAGATAACGCGGCAAGGAAGCCGCTGACCTATATGGTTTAATTTCGAGTTTTCTAAAACTCGAAATTTTCCAACTGTTTCGTTCACCAACTGAACGGCGAGTTTCGAAAGTGAATAAAATGATGCGGAGGCGAGGTTCCGGCTGCGTACCGTTTCGAGCGTTAGGCTTGCGGAAGCCTACCCTAAAAGCTCGACCGCGGCATACACGGCGAGTTTGCAGAGCAAACTCGGTAGTGAGCGCAGCGAACGAAGTTCTCGCCGAAAGCATAGCTTTATTTAGAAATACTTTCGAAACTCGACTTTCGACCTATATATCGTTTACAAAATGATAAATTACGCGCTTTTTTGTGGAAATAAACGGAACCATCGTTTCCTGCGCGGGGAACTTCGCACTCCGTGCTTGTTGCAAGTTGCGCGGGGAACTTCGCACTCCGTGCTCGTTGCAAGTTGCGCGGGGAACTTCGTGCTTCGCGCTCGTTGCAAGGTGGCGCGGGGAACTTCGCGCTAACGCGCTCGTTGCAATACGCGGCACGGACGCCGTGTCGATATGTTGCAAAATGGCTGCGTATTTTTACGAAGTAAAAATACGGTAGTGAGCGGGCTGTCTCAAAAGTCGGTTACTTTTTCGACAGCCTGTCGAGTTTAAAATTAAGTCTTTATATCGCAATGACTTAATTTTAAACATCGCATAGTGTAAATCAAGGAACCTTTCCAAAAACTGAAGTTTTTGGAAAGCCGCGAACGGCCACTGCTCGGATTTGCTCTTTTTAAGTCGAGAGAAGAAAAACGGACAAGCCGTTTTTCTTTCATAGGACACGCTCGCAAATCCTGCGCACTGCTCGGATTTGCTCGCTCTTGTGTAGCGCACAATGATTATTTATACTGGTGCGTATGACGTATCTTGCAAAGGTCGGAGAGCTTTCGCTCAAAGGTTCGAATATCGAAGAATTTAAAAATCGTCTCGCTTCAAATGCGCGGCGTCTTCTCAAAAGCGCAAACGCGAAAGTGAGCGGAAATGCGGGACGGCTCTATATCGACTGTGATGACGAAGGGGCGGCGCGATTCGCGCTCGAGCACCTCATCGGGATCACGGGCTGGGCGAAAACGGCGGTCGTCGAAAAAAACATCGATTCCATAAATCTCGCAGTCTACGAAGAAGCCGTGCGCGCAAAGGAAAAAGGTGCAAAATCGTTTAAAGTCGAAGCGCGGCGGCAGGATAAAGACTTTCCGTTCACTTCCTATGAAATCTGCTGCAGGGCGGCCGACCGCGCATCGCGCGAAGGCATACTCGCAGTCGACGTGCACTCCCCCGACGTGCGCATCTATGTCGAAGTGCGAGACCGCTGCTTTGTCTTTTCCGATGCGGAAAAAGGACGGCGCGGCCTTCCCGTCGGATCGAGCGGCAAAGGTCTCCTCCTTCTTTCAGGCGGTATCGATTCGCCCGTCGCGGGCTACCGCATGATGCGGCGCGGCATGAAAATCGACTGCGCTTATTTTCACTCGTATCCGTACACGTCGGAAGAAGCGCAAAAAAAAGTTGAAACTCTCGCCGCATCTCTGGGAAATTACGGACTCGATACGTATTTGAACATCGTTCCCTTTACCGACGTGCAGATGCGCATCAAAGAAAAAGCGCCCCAAGCGTGGACGACGCTCATGCTCCGCGTGTGTATGATGAAAACGGCAAACCTCATCGCAGAGCGGACGCACGCGGACTGCATCATCACCGGAGAAAGTCTCGGTCAGGTTGCAAGCCAGACGATCGCCAATTTGAACGTTACCGAACACTTCGCCGCTCTTCCGCTTTTGCGTCCCCTCGTCGGTCTCGACAAAGAAGAGATCATCGACACGGCAAAAGAGATCGGCACATACGAAACGTCGATCCTCCCCTACGAAGACTGCTGCGTGCTCTTTTCGCCGAAGCATCCGGTGCTCCGCGCATCAACCGAAGAAGCCGAGGCGATTTACGCGTCCCTCGACGCCGATGCATTGATACAAGAAGCATTCGAAAAACGGGAGATAAAACGCTTTTCGGTTTGAACGCGCGGAGAGAATAAATGCGCCGGAAATGCATACATAAAAAATAAATATACTGCCAAATAAAAAAGGCGAAACGCGGGTCAGCCGTCCCGGGACAATCGTTATTTTTCGAGCAAAAGCTGTGCGACTTTTCCCGCGTCGGTGTCGAGGTGCACGCTGTCGAAATTCTTTTTCATCTCCTCGTCAAAATTTTTATCGACGAGCAGTTCGTTGATTTTCCGGTACACGTCGCGCGGCTTTCTGATAAACCAGCCGACTTTGTGATCGACTGCAAAGCGCATATTGCCGAGTTCCTGATTGTGAATGTATTTGATGATGACGACGGGCTTTCTGCATGAAATCACTTCCATGAGCGTCGCCGGCCCCGCTTTGATGACGGCGCAGTCGCATATTTTAATAAGTTCGTCGAGGTAATCGATAAAGCCGAATACGTGCAGATCGAGCTTGGGATATGTACGCCTAAGAAGTTCGAGCGCGTCTTTAAATGCCCTGTCGCGGCCGCACACGACGGCGACAGCAAAAGGTGCGCGGTGCAGCACGCATTCTTTAATAATTTCGACCGCGCCGGGAAGTCCTTCTCCTCCTCCGACGAGCAGCACGATTTTTTTGTCGGCCGTAAAACCGTGCTTCGCTTTCATCGCTTCGATTTCGTCTTTCGACGGCAGCGGCACGAGATATTTTTCGTTCATCAAAAACGGAACGACCGTAACGTTTTGCTCGGGCACGCCGCAGACTTCGACGGCCTGACGTTTTGCCTGTTCGGAAAACACAAAAAACTTTTGATCGTTTTCGTAAAACCATGCGTTCGGCAGCGTAAACGGATCGGTAACCATCACCGTAAAATTGATCTTTCGCGATATTTGCCGCAATGCCGATTTAACAAAGGGCGTGAGCGCAAAGTGAAACGATACGATATCGGTCGGCTGCTTTTCGCGGATGACGCGGCGGAGATAGCGCGTCGTGTGAAAGCGCAGCGGAAGCACGAACATCGTCTGACCCCAGCGGTGCTGCGCCATGTCGTAGATGAGCGGAAAGGCGCCGTGAACGTAATTCGTCGCGTAATTGTATCCCTTTTCGAACATAAAGTGCCCGAAAAAATTATACTTATCGAAGCCGTTGAGCATTTCGATTTCGACGTCGGGATCTTTTTCTTTCAAAGCCGCTGCGAGCACCTTTGCTGCGGAAATATGACCCGCGCCGGTATTGAGGTACAAAAAAAGAAATTTCCGTTTCATCGCGCCTCCGCTAGTATGTCCATTTTACACCCAGCGAAAAAAATATATCGTATTCATCGTGCAGTTGATTTTCCCAAGCGGTACGCATATCGTTGAATTGCGCATCCGTAGTTGCCCCTGTTGCGCCGGGAAACATCGGAGTGTCCATGCCCGCGTTATTGACATAGGTGTACGAAAAGATGCCGTTCAGTTCGAAGACGCCCGCTTTTACGCGCGGAAAACGATACGAAGCTTCAACTCCTCCTCGCGCAATATACATGACGTACGATTCCGATAAAAACTGAGTCGAAGCGTAATGCTGCGAATTGATGCTGCCGTCCGTCGCGCGTTTACCTTCGGAAAGCATCTCCCGCAGTTCATCATTGGAATACGACTGATACACGTTCGCATGACGCGTAATTGAAGCAAAGGTCGAAACGGTAAAACGCTTTACGGGTTCGAGTTTGATTTTCAACGAAATATGATCCGAATTCGGCGGGAGACTTTGTCCGATGCTCCGTCCCCAATTCGTATATGAATGATAATTATATGATTCGCCGTTCGTCTCTTCGGATGTGTACGTGTACGGCGAGATGATCGTATAGCTGAACGTAAGGAGCTTGCACGGTGAATCATTCGGCGTATAGGACAGTCCCGTTTTAAACGCCAAGCGGTTATCGGCATTGAAGCGCAGGCGAGCCATCTGCGGTATGTCGAGCTTATTGATGCTCAAATCGGTAAGCCACGAAACGCCTGAGAAAAAATTATATTCGAACAAAAGACCTGCGATCACGTTATCGTCGTATCCGTTTGCGGAAGCTATGAGTCCGGCAGGAAGCGGAATCAAATACGACGGATCGAAGCGTTTACCGTAGACGACCGAATCGTAATACGAAAGGCGGATCTTCCGGTTCGGCGTAAAACGCAGCGCATGGAACGAAAGGAATTTTCCGTAGGGACCGTTTTTCCCGAGCATATCGGACGCACGGAGAGCTGCAAAATGCTGCACAAAATCCAAACGGCGGCCGTCATAAGCGAACGAAAACTGCGGTGCGTTGAACGACGCGGGACTCAAAACATTGCCGCCGTCGATATAATTCGTATAACCCGTACGGTTGTACCCCGCGCTGAGGCTGATTTTTTCGTTTGCATAGGAAGCGATCGCGTCGGCATCGAACTCGATCGCAGCCGCCCCCGTTTCAATCGTATCGATAAACGTGTCGTAAGCGGAAGACGCCCACGCATCTTTGAACACGCCTGATGACGTATCGAGGAATTTAGCCGAAAGACCCCCGCGGTACCCCGCGCCGAAGCCGTTTGCAAACAGCACATCTCCGCCGCCGTGCAGCGAAAAAAAGAGCCGGCCGTCGATATCGCGCTCGTTCGCCGTTCCGTTCCGTGCAATGAGAGTCGCTCCCTTCGCTTCCGCCGATATGTGCCACGCTTTGCCGAATATCCGATCGTAATATTCGCGGGCGTCGGACGCTTCTTCGCGGTCGCCTCTTTCCATAACCGCGAGCAGGATACGGCGTACGGTTTCCTGCGGATAGGGTTTGAGCTGCGGCAGTTCGGAAACGACGCCGCGGATATGCCAACGGAGAGCTGCTTCATAAAACTCGTCCGCGGGATCGACGCTTACTTGAGTATATGCGGCTGAAAAAAATGCTGCCGCCGAAAACAATACTATCGATAATTTTTTTATTTTCATAAAATCGTTTTTACTATACCTTATTCTTGCGTAAAGTACAAGCAATGTGTTATGCTTAAGTATATGCTCGCCGCAGAAAAACAAGCTGTGTGGAATCTCCTCAAAACGGCATCGTCGTCGCTGTACGCTTACGTACCGCGCGCGTTTTCGGAAACGCCCTCTTTTTCCGACGATGCCGAACCGGCGACAAACGCGGAAGCCTCCGATCGGACGGACTACGCTTCCGTATCGGGCGGACGCGCCGGCGACTATGCAGACGCGGAACCGGCCGATCGTGCGAGCGCCGGACAGGGACGGAGCGGCATCACGCTCGAAGACGTCGCACAAAAAGTCGCCTCGTGTTCGCGATGCGCGCTTTCGAAAAAGAGGACGCACACCGTGCCGGGTATGGGCGTTCCCAATCCTGCCGTTCTCGTCGTCGGCGAAGGGCCGGGAGCGGAAGAAGACGCTCAGGGACTTCCCTTCGTCGGGCCTGCGGGAAAGCTCCTCGACAAAATGCTCGAAGCGATTTCCCTTTCGCGCGATGTGAACTGCTACATCGCGAATATCGTAAAATGCCGTCCGCCGAACAACAGGACGCCGCTCCCCGAAGAAGCGGATGCGTGTATTTCCTTTCTCGAAGCGCAGATCCACATACTCAAGCCCAAGCTCATCCTCGCAGCGGGCAGAACGGCTGCTCAAAATTTATTAAAAACGACGGAAGCGCTCGGACGACTTCGCGGCACTTTCCGCGATTACGAGGGCATACCGCTCCTCGTCACCTATCATCCGAGCGCCCTGCTTCGGGATGTGTCGCTGAAGCGGCCGGCGTGGGAGGATTTGAAACTTTTCCGCGCGGAGCTTTCGCGTCTCGTCCCGGATTACGCAAAAGATTTTATTAAAAAATGATATATCTCGACGTCGTTTTAAACGTGCCGGTAAACCGATCGTTTACGTATTCGTATACACCCGATGAAAAAACAAAAGCCGAAATCGGAAAAAGAGTCGAAGTACCCTTCGGAAACAGAAAGCTTACGGGCTTTATCACGGGTATAGAAGATACGGCGCCCGATGATGTGCCGAAAGAAAAAATCCGCGCCGTGCGGCGCATCGTAGACGATGAGCCGATTTTGACCGCCGAACTTTTTACGCTCGCAAAATGGATGGCCGATTACTACCTCTGCCCGCTCGGCGAAATCGTTTCGGCGATGATTCCGTCCGGAAGGCGTGAAGCGGGCGCCGGAGGATTTTCATTCACCGACGACATCCCTTCAGGCGAAGCGCACGATCTTTCAGACGAACAGAGGCAAGCGGTTTCGGATATCCTGTCAGCAAAGACAAAACACGCACGATTCCACTACGTGTACGGATCTACGGGAAGCGGCAAAACGGAAGTGTTTTTGCGCGTCGCCGAAGACGTGCTCGCTCAAAACAAAGGTGTCATCTACCTCGTCCCTGAAATCGGTCTTACGCCCCAAGTGATACGCGCGGTGCGCTCCCGTTTCGGAAACACCGCCGCAGTTCTCCATTCAGGTCTCACGCAAAGCCGAAAATTTTCCGAGTGGAAGCGTATCCTCCGAAAAGAAGCGCGCGTCGTCGTCGGAGCGCGGAGCGCAGTGTTCGCTCCGGTGCCGGACTTGGGACTTATCATCATCGACGAAGAACACGACGCTTCCTACAAAAGCGGAACGACACCCCGCTACCATGCACGCCAAGTAGCGATGTACCGCGCATCGCGCAATGCGATCCCGCTCGTCATGGGAAGCGCGACGCCGTCGGTCGAATCGTGGTACCTCATGAACGAAGGAAGCCTCGTCCGTCATACGCTCACAAAGCGTCTTGCAGGAGGCGCGATGCCCGAAATCGTACGCATCGATTTGACAAAGGAAAAGACCGACGGCTGCCTTTCGCGTTCGCTTGCAAACGAAATCAGGACGACTCTCAATCTCAAAAAGCAGACGATACTTTTTTTGAATCGGAGAGGCTTTACCCACTTTTTCAGATGCGGCGACTGCGGCTACGAGATGACGTGCAAAAACTGCTCCGTACCGATGACCTACCACAAAAGCGAGCGGCGTCTTCGCTGCCATTACTGCGGATGGTCGGTCGAACCGCCCGAATCGTGTCCCGCCTGCGGTTCTCTCAATATCGGCTATTCGGGATTCGGTACCGAATACATCGAAGCGGAAACGAAAGCGAAATTTCCGAACGCGAAGATCGTCAGGATCGATACCGACGCTTTAACGAAGAGAGGCGAACTCGAAGAAAAACTTGCGGCGTTCGGACGCGGAGAATACGACATCATGCTCGGCACGCAGATGGTCGCCAAGGGACTCAATTTTCGGAACCTGCGCCTCGTCGGCATCGTGCTTGCCGACACGGGACTGCACATACCGGACTTCCGCGCTTCCGAGCGTACTTTTTCGCTTATCACGCAGGTCGCAGGCCGCGCGGGACGTTTTTTCCCCGACGGAAAAGTGCTCGTGCAAACGTACAACCCGTCGAGAGAGCCCGTCGCGTTCGCGTGCACCCACGATACGGAAAAATTTTACGCGTACGAACTCGGACAGCGAAAGCTTCTCGGCTTTCCGCCTTTCAGCCGCCTCATCCGCCTCGTCTTCCGTTCCGCCGATAAAAATGCCGCCGAAGAAACCGCAGCGGCGGGCGCAAAACTCCTCTCCGACGAAGTAAAAAAAATGCATTTCGAAAACGCCGTCGAAATACTCGGACCCGCCGAATGCCCGATTTTAAAAATATCGCAAAATTACCGCTATCACCTGCTGCTTCGAGGAAGCGATATCAGCCCGCTGCAAAAAGCCGCAAGAACACTCATCTTCGGCTACAGCCATCCGCAGTCGGTGTACATCGAATGCGACGTCGATCCCGTTTCGCTTTTATAAGGCAAGCGCCAAGCTCTTGAAAACAGTATTTCAAAACTTACCTCCAAAAACTCGCCCTCATCGATTTTTAATAATTATTAATTATAAAAAAAGGCACAGCCGTTTCGGCCGTGCCTTTTTTATCGGCGGGAACTGCGCCCGTCAATCATCAGCGCTTGAGCGATAAAATCGTTTCAAGCATCGAGTCGGTCGTTTGAATCGTCTTTGCGTTCGATTCGAAACCGCGCTGCGTAACGATCATATCGGTAAGCTGTTCGGCCAAATCGACGTTCGACATTTCGAGCGCGCCGGAAAGCAGTTTACCCTTTCCCGCCACTCCGCTTTCGCCGATCATCGCCTGTCCCGAATTGTTCGATTCGGTGTACGTATTGTCACCCGCCTTTTCAAGACCGCGGTCGTTCGTAAAAGAAGCCATCGCAATCTGTCCGAGCGTGCGCACGCTGCCGTTCGAATAGACACCCGTTATGACGCCGCTCGAATCGATTTTGAAATTGTCGAGGTAACCGAGCGCATAGCCGTCCTGCGAAAACGCTTTTGTCGTCGAGCGGGATGCGTCCTGCGTGATCGTGTCGGTCATGCTGCCGATCGTACCGATGTTGATGTTGAGCGTTTGCCGATACGGATTACCGTCCGCGTCGGGATTCGATTCGGGAACGGTAAACGATGTCTGCAGCAAAATCTGTCCGTTTTCGTTTGACGCGACGCCGGCAGAATCTTCGACGGAAAGCAGGCGCCCCATATTGTCGAAAGATACGATAAACGTATTTCCCATGCCGTCGGTCGTATTGAGTCCGACTCTCGTCTGCGTAAAGTCCGCGTTATCGGCATCGACGTTTACCGTCGCCTGCCATTGATTGACCGCTCCGGGAACCCTCGCAAACGATACCGACAAAAGGTGCTTGTTGCCGAAGCTGTCGTAGATTTCCTGTTCCGTTCCCCACGTGCCGCGGATGATGTCTTCCGCGTTCGCCTGTTCGGGAATGAGCGGCGTATTTTTATCGAGGTTGCAACGGAACAAAACGTTTTGCGTCGCGCGCGCCGGATCCTTCGATCCGACGGGGATAACGATATCCGTCGGAGTGGCGGCCGTCGAAACGATTTCACGTCCGTTCACTTCCTGCGCCATCCAGCCCTGCACGCGCATACCGTTTGCAGGGTTCACAAAGGTGCCGTCACGGTCGAGCGAAAAATCTCCGTTCCGCGTATAATAGGACTGCTCGCCGTCCTTTAAGATAAAAAAGCCGTTGCCTTCGATCGCGATGTCGGTCGTCACTCCGGTCGTCTGTAAATTGCCCTGCGTAAAGATATTGTCGACGGATGCGACCATCATGCCGAGTCCGACTTCTTTCGGATTGACGCCGCCGAGCTCGTCGTTCGGACGAGCCGGTCCCGAAAGCTGCTGCGAAATCATATCTTGAAAATTGACGCGGGCACGTTTGAAACCGAACGTATTTACGTTCGCGATGTTATTGCCGATGACGTCCATGCGCGTCTGGTGATTTTGCAATCCCGAAACGCCCGAATACAGTGATCTCATCATAGAGCTGCCCCCGTTTAATTTCCGTAAATCGCGCTGATCTGATCCATCGTGTAGTATCTGCCGCCTACCATGACGCGCGGCTTTTCTTCGCGCGTTGCAGCCTGCACGACGCCCGTCGTAGTGGTATCTCCGACGTTGAGCTCAACCGTCTTTCCGAGCATCGAAGACGCTTCGGAAACTCTGAACACGCCCGCGAGCTTTGTAAACTCCGCGCTCATGTTCGTCATCTGTTCAAGCGATGAAAACTGTGCCATCTGAGCGATAAACTCGGTGTTTTCGATCGGACTTGTCGGATCCTGATTCGACAGCTGCGCTATCAAAAGTTTTAAAAAGTCATCCTTGCCCAACGAATGATTGACCGTACGTCCTTTTACGCCAAGTTCTTTGTTGTAACCGCTTACGGCAAAATCGACCGCCGCTCTGTCGGCTGCACTCATGGTGGTGTTTATCCCGTCCATCATCTACCTCTATTCCGCTGATTAATAATTAATAATTTCAAAACGATTAATAATTTACACAACGACGTTTACCGCGTGTTCGCTTCCGATATAGCTTCCGCCAGAAGCGGCGCTTACTTCCGACACGAAAGCGCTTTCATATCGCCCTGCGTGCTGAGCATCGGCAAAGCCGCCGCCCGACCCGCTTCCCGAAAAGCTTCCGCCCGTTCCGGCCGACGAATAGGCTACGGTAAAACCGCCCGCTTCAAAACCGCTTTGCGCGAATGCGTTCTTGAGCGCGTCGGCGCTTTCCTTAAACGCGTTGTACGCTTCTTCGGAATGCACCGTGATTTGACCGCTCACTACCTTATCGGAAAGCTGCAAGCTGATCTTTACATTTCCGAGCGATTCGGGACGCAGCACGAGGTTGATCGTACCCGCGTTGTTGTCGCGTAAAACGATCGAACCCGCTCTTACGAAGTCGGATGCGTTTTGCCGTATTTGATTCGCGAGCATCGCTTGGAAATTCGCGCTTGCCGTCTGTGCGCTTTGACCGTTTGCAGGGGAGACATTTTGCCGGATGCCGTCCGAAACGAACATCGTCAGTTCGGACGAAGCGCCGCCCGACGCATCGAGTTTTATCAACTTTTCCGATTCGGGTTTTATTTCGGAAACACTTTCGCTTATCTCCGTTCGAAGATCGGTGACAATGATCCTGCCGTCAGTATCGAATATGCGCTCGCGTTTTGCAGCGGCCGTCTCATCTTTTGTTTCAAAACCAAATACCGATTCTGCGGAAAAAGCATCGTCCGAAAATTCGCCGCTTGCGGTTCCGCCTTCCGACGTTTTTTCCGCGTATACGGGAAGAGCGCCCATTTGAAACGCAGCGGTATCTTCCGGTGCGGCGGCGCCTTCGGCAAAAAAATCGCCCGCGCCGCTTTCGACATTTTGAGCGCTTCCCGCGTTGACAGTTTCGGGATTGCGAGAGCGGTCGACGAGGTATGCGAAATCCTGCAGGAGCGCGGCGCGCGCCCCGTCATCCGTATCGGACGGTTCCGCTGCGTCAAGCGCTTCGGCATCAGTCGGCCGTCCGCCGCTTTCGTTCTCAGCGGATTTGAGAGATTTTTTTTGATTGATATCCGAAGAAGTATCGTCCTGTTGTTTTTTTGCGGCATCTTTTACTGCGTCGATTGTCTCTTTTTTTGCGGAATCTTTCGCACCGTCCGCTTTACTTTCCTTTACCGCATCGGCGTCATCGTTCCGCCGGAACTTCACCGCATCCTCTCGTACGGGATCCGAAAAAGCGCGTTTGTTTTCATGGAGCGTATGCACGCCTGAAAGCATATCCGCTTTCGCATGCCGCGCCGAAGACCGTCCGACGTTCCCCGTATGCGCCGCATCGGAAACACCTCTATCCGCACTTTTTCCGCCGTGCGGCGAAAGAGACTTTGATTTTCCGCGCGAGAGAAGCCCCGCACCCGAAAATGCATCGGAGACTTGAGCGTCGATTTTTTTGCCCTGCGCACGTGCGAGCAATTTTGCAAACGAATGTTCTTCGCTTTTCGTATGAGATGCAAAAATGTTTTTTGAAAGCGGTGCTGAGAGAGCGTCTATATTGTCGATTGCGTCTACTTTCGGAACTGCGTTGACTTTTGCAACAGGAATTCCCTGCATCGGCATCCTCCATTTGTGCAAACAAAGAATGACCGCAGGGAAGTTCAGTCAAGCGCTTTCGGCTTACTCACCATCTTCCGTTGGACTGCCGCAGCCCGCTCCGCCGGCATGAGCGAAAGCCAGTACGATGTCATCGAATACTGCTTTTTCACCGTCGCCATTTCTTCTTCTTTGCGCAAAACGTCGATCACGAGCTGATCGTCCATCGCCACAAGTTCCTGAACGGCCGCGGCGGGCGGCATATTGTACAGACGCGTTGCGATCTGTTCTATGTTTACTTCTTTATCATCGTACTTTTTTTGCAAATTGTTAAATGTTTTTTCGCGTTCTTCGAGCGTTTTTTCACGTTCGGCAAGTTCGGCCGCAATCCGCTCGTTTTGCCGGCCCGACGCGGTCAATTCGCTCTCTTTTTGATCGAGTTCTTCCTTATAAAGCCTGAGCGCTTCACGCTGTTTGTCTATGCGATCCTGATCGATATCGTTGTTGAGCGGGCGAACGGCCGTCATTGACGTCTGCACTTCTCTGCCGAGCATACGGTAAAGCGGCGTAAACAGCGTCTTTGCATGAATGATCCCCAAATAATCGAACCACAACAAGCCGCCGAGACAGAGAATGATAATCAGAAAAAGAAGGACGATCGATTTGCCCAGGTTTTTTCCTTTTGCCATCGTAACCCACCCGTTTATATATTTTGACCTACTTCCTACATCGGCGCTAATCCGGCCGATATTGAGCGTTATTTATGCGTCGATAAGCCCCGCGATCGCGGCACCGAGCGTTATATCGTTTTCCCGCGAAATTATCTCCCAATAGAGGCCTCTCTCTTTCGTAAGCGCTTCTTCGAGATAGCCGTCCACTCTTCGGGCAAGCATGTGCGTTTTAAAATACGTGCTGCCGTTGCAGAGTATGCATACCGGGCGCGAAGCGTTTTTCCCCTCGCCGCTTTGAATGACGCAGGCAGCGAGGATGGCGGCGGCATAGCGGGCCGACCGCTCCATAACGGCATCGAGGAGCTGAAACAGTCGGTCGTAATCTTCATCGGAAGCGCTTTCGGCGGCAAGAGCACCGAGGGATGCGTTCGTGCTGTACGGCGCGTGCAAAAACGCGTCGGCTTCGACGAGCGAAAGTGACGACAGCGCGAGGATGCGCTTAGCGCACGCTTCGCCGAAAAGCCCTTCTTCCGCCGCGCTTTTAAGCGCTTCAAATACCACGTTCCCGAGATAGCCGCCGGAGCACTGTTTTTCCGTACGGTATTTTCCGGGACTCAGCGTCTTTGCATCGAGCGCGTCGTCGAAATCGGAGCAGACGACGGCGCCGAATTTTCCCGATTCGCACACGACGATCTGTTTTGCAAAATCTTTTACGCCCGCCATCTCAGGCTGAATATATGCGGCATTCAATCCCGTGCCGAGTATAAGTCCGATGTACGACGAATATTTTTTTCCGGCATCCGGCGTCGCAGCTCCCGCAAGAAGCGCCGCCACCGTATCGTTTAAGAGCGTGATGCGCCGTATCTTTTTCCATCCGCGCGCTTCAAGCGTTTTTTTGAGCGTCGCTCCGATGCGGCAGCCGACGACTTCGGGCGCGTTCACTTCTTTCGTAAACCTGATGAGGATACCGTCGCGGTCGTCGGTGATCTCCATCGGATACGAAAAACAAAACCCGATCGATTCGGCTTTGTCTTTTAAGTGTTCGATATTCGATGCGATTTCATCGAAAAAATCCGCACGTGAAAGCGTTTTCGCGACCCCGGGCATCTTCGTCTTTTCGAGAAAATCGATCGACGCTTTTCCGAACTCGTTGAACGACACGAGGCAGGATCGGAAATTCGTTCCCCCCGCATCGATGACGATGACGCTTTTACCCGAAGCGGGACTCTCCGGCGGATTGCTGTACGTGCGTATCATATCCTGATAGGATTTTTGCCCGCGGAGACCGCAATTCATATCGTATAAAAGCGCATCGATCGCCGAGTCGATGTCGACGTGACGGATAAAATTATGTTTTGCCAAAAACGCGCTGACAGCCCGATTCATATATATTGAGTATAACACAATGCGGCAAAAATGTGAATGCGACGTACACGTTGTCGATCGTAAGTTTGATTATTTTTCCATTATGTGTTATACTGTGCCGGATATGGCAAAAACTACGACTCCGAAAAAATCGATAAAATCGGCTGCAAAAGCAAAGCAACCCGTAAAAACGAAAAAGACTGCGGCAAAGCCTGCAAAAGCCGCCGCTAAGCCCGCGGTAAAATCGACCGCCAAGCCTGCGGCAAAAAGCACTGCAAAATCCGGCGCAAAGAACGCTTCAAAGAGCTCTGCAAAATCCGGCACAAAATCGACTGTAAAATCCGCCGAAAAAAAAGCGTCAAAAACCTCATCCGTAAAAAGCAAAAAGCCCGTGCAGACCAAAGCGTCTGCAAAGAACGCTTCAAAAACCGTACCTGCAAAATCGGCTTCGACATCTTCAAAAACCGCCGCCAAAAAATCGGCCGGAGCAGCAGCGTCGAAAACCGAAGCGGTAAAGCCCGTACCGAAAAAATCGAAATCTTCACGGTTCCGTATAAATCAAAAGATCGTCTACCCGAGTCAGGGTGTCGGAAAAATCACCGACATCAACGAACAGATATTCCGCGAACAAACGATGCTGTATTACAATATCTACATCGAAGCGTCGGATATGGTCGTCATGGTACCGGTAGAGCGGGCGGAAGAGCTCGGCATCCGCGCCATCGTTTCGGCGGCCGAAGCGGAAACGGCGCTCAATCTGCTTTCCGACGATTTCGAGCCGATCACATCGGATTGGAAACTTCGGTATCAGATGAATCTCGATCTGCTCAAAAAAGGGAGCATCAACGACATCGCGACGATCGTGCGCTGCCTGTACAACCGCAGCAAAGTGAAAGAGCTTCCGATCCTCGAACGAAAGCTTTACGACTCCGCGCGAAAACTGCTCGAAGACGAAATTTCGTTTGCGACGGGAAAATCGCTCAAAGAAGTCGAAACGCTGATTCACATCAAACTCGAACCGCCCGGAGCTGCGCCGAAAGTCAAGCACGTTATCAACATCGACGACGATGAAGACGACAACCTCATGGACGATATGAATACAAATTCGAACGACTCCGATGACGGAGACGCTTCGGATGACGATTCGTCCTACGACGATGATTCGTTTTAATGTATGAATGGAGAGCGAAACGGATGGAAAATTTCGAGTTTTATTAAACTCGAAATTAAACCTAATAGCATGAATGTCAAGTTTTGAAAGTAAGTCATCATAAAAATGGATAACGAACGAAAAATCCCCGCCGCAGTCGTCATCGTCGCGGCAGGCGCTTCTTCCCGCATGGGTGAAGGCCTGCGAAAGCAGTATCGGCCGCTCGGGGGCGGCACCGTTCTTTCGGAATCGATTAAGCCGTTTTTAAAAGCGCTCGACTGCAGAATGCTTGTCATCGCGATCCCTTCCGATGAAGACGAAAGTCATGCGCGCGAGGCGCTTGCATCCGATGCGGAAATCGATGAACTCCTGCACATAAAGCCGCTCTTTGTGCGCGGGGGCGCGACGCGGCAAAGCTCCGTAAAAATCGCGCTTGAAGCGGCGGCAAAAAACAATCCGCCCGGCATCGTTTTAGTGCACGATGCGGCGCGCCCCTTTGTCACCGAAAAAATCATCGTCAGCACCGCACAAGCCGCGCTCGAGCACGGTGCCGCCGTTCCCGCAATCCCTCCGGCGGATACGCAAAAAATCATCAACGCCGAAGGCTTTATCGTCGAGCATCTCAAACGAGAACGCATGGCCGCGGTTCAAACGCCGCAAGCATTCGATTTTATGCGTCTTCTCGCCTCCCATCGCAAAGCGGAAAACGACGGAAAAGCATATACGGACGATACGGAGATTTGGGCAAAATACGAAGGAGACGTGATGACGGTGGAAGGTTCGCCTGAAAACCGCAAGATCACGTACGCAGGAGATATGCATACGCAGACATTTCACACGGGCTTGGGCTATGATATGCACCGGCTTATTTCCGGAAGAAAATTGATGATCGGAGGAGTCGTCATTCCGTTCGATAAGGGCGAAGACGCTCATTCCGACGGAGACGTACTCCTTCACGCCGTAACCGACGCTCTTCTCGGTGCCGCTTCTCTCGGCGATATCGGGAGTTTTTTTCCGCCGGAAGACGATGCGTGGAAAGACGCCGATTCCGTTTTTTTATTAAAAACCGTTTGGGAAAAAATACGAAAACACGGCTGGAAACTTGTCAATATGGACTGCGTCCTAAAACTGGAGCGGCCGAAATTCCTTCCGTACCGCGCGCAAGTCATCGAGTCGATCGCTCGTGCGCTCGGCGTCGAAAGCGATTCGATATTCGTAAAAGCGAAGACGGGAGAAGCGCTCGGTGACGTCGGTAAGGGAGAAGCCGTAGAAGCGTGGTGCACCTGTCTGCTTGCAAAAGACTGAACACACACCGACGGCGGAAAGTCAAACAGCGTGTTCGGGTGCGTACATACATTTGCGGCGCGCCTCCTCTCTTACGGCGAACGATGCGGTTTTATTCGGGCAGCTCGAGCACCATCTCTATTTCAGTCTGCGTCCGTTTCATCGTCCGCGCGATCTCCTTTACCGTCCAACCCTGCTGCTTGAGCTGTTTGATATTGTCCCTGTCCTGCGGCGATAAACGCTTGTCTTCTTTTGTCGGATGCTTTTCCAAATCTTTTTTTGTCAGCTGATTGAGCAGCTTAAACTTCGATTCGATATCGTTTTTCAACTCTTCGAGACGGGCTTCGCTCCTGCCGATGCCCTGCCGCGCGGACGTAAGCGCATCCATACGCTTGTCGGCTTCGGTGAGGATCGCATCGAGCGACTCGAGCTTCGTCACCGCCTGCGCGAGTTTCGGCCCGCTTTTCAAAAGCTTGTCGACGTCTTTTTGCACGTCTTTGATTTCCTGCGGCAGCGATTCCGTTTGACGGGCGCACTGCTTCAATTTGTCTTCAAGCGTTTTGAGCGCATCGAAGGATCTGTTGACGTCTTCGTTTACGCGCTCGATCACCGTCTGCTTTTGTTCGAGCCTGTCGTAGGAGCCTGAAAGCGAATGGAGCTTTTCCTGAAAATCGCGCACCGCGACTTCGAAGGTTTGCAGTTCGTCGTAGGACGTCTGCAGTCCGCTTATCTTTTCGTCCATCGCAGTCGAAAGGTTGATCATCTTGTCGTATTTTTGTCCGATCGAATCGACACGCGCTTTTTGCGCATCGAATTCTTTTAAGCGGCCGTTTATATCGTCGTACATTTTGTGCAGAGCTTTATAACTGTCGGCAAGCGAAAGCGCCGTTTCGTTATACGAAGCGAGCCTTGTGAAATCATCGTCGAGGGCAGCGATCCGTTCGTCAAGGGCTTTTTTCATCGCTTCCGCTTTTTCATATTGCTGCATCTGAGAGCGAACGTTTTGCAGTTCGCGGTTCAGCTCTCCCATGCGGCTCTGCATTTCGTCCTGATCACTTTGCATTTTAAGCACGAACTTCGCCTGGTTTTCGCTCGATTGCGCTTCAAGCGAATTGATTTTTCCGCGCAGATCGCTGAGCGTCTTTGCCGAATCGGCGCTCTGCCTGCTCAGGCGCCCTTCGGTATCTTTGAGCATTTCTTCGTACATGGACTTCAAACGTTCGAGTATTTCTTCGGAACGCGATTCATACATATCGAGCGATTCGTCGGCTTTCGACTGCAATTCGCTGACCGAAGCCGAAAGAGAAGCCTGCTTTTCTTTCATATCGGCGGAGTAGGTTTGGAAATCCGCGAGGAGCGATTCGCGCGCTTCGTCGATTTTATTTTGCGAAGACGATTTCAACGTATCGAGCTGTCCTTTAAAAACGGCATTCGATTCGTCGAGCTGCTGTTTGAGATGCTGCTTCCACGTATTGAATTCGGAAAGCGCGGCATCTATCGTCGACGCGCTCGTCTCCTGCCGGTTCAGCACGGCATCTTCGAATTTTTTCAAACCGTCGCTCAATTCCGCCTTTACCCTTTCGAGCTCGTCGTTCATCTTCGCTTCGTATTGACCGGCAACCGTTTTCAAATACTCGTCCGAAATCGCCTGCGTTTTGTTTACGCGCTCTCTCGTCGCTTCAGCAAAATCGTCCACCATCTTTGCGATGCCGTCGATCTGTTCACGTATCTCGCCGTTCGCTTCTTTGACGCCGGATGCGATGCGGCTAAGCTGTTCGTCGTTTTTTTCCTGCAGCGCGTCGAGCTTCGCTTTTAAATCTTCACCGTATTTTATTTCGAGCGAACGGCGACCGCTTTCATAGTCTTCGGTAAACAAAGCAAGTTTTCCGTCAAACGAATTCTTCCACACCGCCAAATCTTCGGCGATCTTTCCGCCGCGCGTTTTCAAATCGTCGTCGATGCCGTCTTCAAAATCTTTCAGCTTCGCTTTTACGTTTCCGATCGCCGACTGCTTCAACGCATCGACTGTTTGATCGATCGCATGCAGCTGCGATCGGATCGCATCGGAATCCGCCTGCAGGGAATCGGAAAATTCTTTGTGCTTTTTTTGCTGCGCTTCGGTAAACGAATCGAAATCGGAGAGCACGCGCCGGCGTATTTCGTCCATAGCTTTTCGAAGATTCGCTTCGAGCGAATCGATGTCTTTACCCGACGTTTCGAGCCGTGAAAATTGATATGCCAAATCTTTTTTATACGAACCGAATTGAGCATCGATCGCATTGAGCGCATCGGACTGCTGCTGTTCGCACTGTTTCGCCGTTTTGTAAATCGATTCGGTAAGCGATTTGTCGAGGTCTGCGAGTTTCGCTTCGGACTGGACGCGGAATTTTTCGATCTGCTCGTCGATCGTCCGTATCTTTTCTTCAAGCAGGGGTCCCGCGCCGTCCGCCCTGTGCTGCGCTTCGTCACAGGCTGCGCGGAGCTCTTTGATCGCACTTTCGGCATCGTGTACCGAATCGTTCGTGCGACGGGAGATTTCGACAAGCGTTTCGGAAAGCGATGTTTTAAACGCGTCGATTTTATTTTGCACTTGCACCTGATATTTTTCCAGACGTTCGCCCGAAGCGGCGGAGAATTTTTCGAAAGCCGCCTTTTCCTTTTCGTCGGCGGCGGAAACGGCGTTCGCAAAGAGATTGTTGTACCGCGACTCGATGTTCTTCACTTCCGATTCGAGCATCGCACGCAGCCCTTCAAGGCTCTTTGCATTTCCTGAAACGTTTTGCGAAATAAAATCCGACGTCGCTTTCGCCTCCGAAAGCGATGATGCAAGATCGGATTTCAGCTTTTCAATCCGTGCACCGTATTCGGAGGAGAGAGAATCGATGCGCTCGTTTATATCTGCGGCAACGGCACCCTCTTTTTCGTCGTACATCGCCGCAATCGACGCCGCCTGTTTTTCAAGCGACGAAGCTTTTTCTTCGTAGGCGCCGCTCAGTTTCGAATAGAGCGTATCGAATTTCGCATCGAGAGAGGCGATGCGGCCGTCGTTTTTTCCGTCGATCGATTCGAGCTGCTTGGCATACTTTCCCTGCAGCGAATCGATTTTTTCGTCGTAGCGTTTTCCGAATTCATCGATATGATTTTTGTATTTTTCGTCGAGCGACGAAAGCTGTTTTTTTATGTTCGCAACGATGTTGCCCGTCGAATCTTTAAAAGCCGCGACCGCTTCCGAAGTTTTTTGCGTCAGCGCTCCGTCGATTTCGGCGGCTTTCTTTTTATACGTTTCCGCCAACGCCCCGTATTGAGAAGCGAGTGCCGCATTCGTCTTCGCCGCAAGCTCTTTGTATTTTTCCGCCAGCGCTCCGTACTGCGCCGTTATAGCCGCGTCGGTTTCGTTCGATTTTTGCGTATGCTTTTCGGAAAGGAACGCATACTGTTGATCGAGCTTTGCGCCGTAATCTTCCAATCGTTTTTTATACGCATCGGTAAACTGCGCATATTGGGCATCGTATTTTTTTATCATCTCGGCGGTACGGCTGCCGATGGCGCCGTCGATCGAAAGCGTTTTGTCCGCGATTTCTTTTTGCGCCTGAGCAATACCCGAGTCGAGACGGGCGGTGAGCGCCGTCATTGCTTTTTCATATTTGTCGGAAAGATTTTGATAACGTTCTTGATACTTTTCTTCGATATCGGATTCGACTCCTGCAGCCGCTTCAAGCGCTTCGTCGGCTCGGTCGTTGACGCGGCTCTCAGCTTCTGCGATGCGCTCGTCGACAAGGGCTTCGATCTCGGCGATCTTGTCTTCGATCGTCCGCACGTACGCGTCGCTTCTCGCCTGCGCCTGTTCGCTCAAATGGCGGAACGCCGTATCTTCGAGTGCGTCCGCTTTTCTCGCAGCCGAATCGTATACGCCATCTACCTCCGATTGAAAGCGGGCGAGCGCATCGTCAGCCTGTTTTCCGAGAGATGCGATATGTTCACCAAGTGCTTTCGAGCGCGCATCGTATTCCTGCAACAGCTTTGCGCCGAGCAGTTTCAGCTGTTCGCCGTTTTTCTGCGAAAACTCTCCTGCAATATGCGGAATCCGCTTTTCGATTTCGTCGATCGTCTTTTTTTGCGTATCGATGCGCGCGTCGAGTTTTTCGACGATGAGCGCCTCTTTTTTCAGCCTTGTTAAATTTTCTTCGACGTTCGCCGTCATCTCGGCAAGAGAGACAAGCGATTTATCGTAGCCGTTGATCTTCGCTTCGGCGGCCGCGATCGCCTGTTTATACTTTTGTAGTTCATCCGCGCCCGCTATAAAATCGTCGCGCTCTTTTTGCAGGCGCTTGATGCCGGCAGCCGCCTGAAGGTATTTCGTTTCGAGTTCCGCTCCCGCACTCGCCAGATTCGCATCCTGTTTTTTAAAATAGTCGTCAAAACCTTCGAGCCGTTTATCGGCATATCGTTTGACCTTTTCCATGGAATTATTGTCTCTGTCGAATTTTCTGAATACAACGACGATTACCGCGGCAACGGCAGCCGCTATCAAGATTGTGACGATATCCACTGTTCCCACCCGTGCGGTTTAAACCGCTCTATCGATTATATTACACCTTTTATTGTAGCACAATTTTACGCAATTGGCGATAGTCGCAAAAAAAAATATCGGCTTTTCGGGAAGACATGCGGAGAAGATTGCGCCAGCGGGGTTCGAAGTGCGCCGCTTTCATACCCGCGTTTTTCGCTCCGACGACATCGTATTTGACGCTGTTTCCGACGTATAAAATATATTTCGGTGCGATGCCGAGTTTTTCCGCGAGTACGCGAAACGGATGCGTCGACGGTTTCAGCGCGCCGGTAGTTTCCGTGCCGAGCAAAACGTCGCAGTATTTTCGAAGCCCCCAGAGATTGCCTTTTTGTTCGGGAGGAAAATCCGACATAAGCGCGATTTTTAAGCCCGCAGCGTGAAAGGCCTGAAACGCTTCTTCGACATACGCGCACAGCGGGACAGATTCGAAAAACGGGGAGAGCCCCTTGTATACGATCCGCTCGAGCCGCTCTTCGGCCGTTTCGACGCTGCACCCGATGCGCTTTGCAAGCATTTCGGCCTGCGTCGCATAAAAATCGTCGAGCACGCCCATATCGTGAATTTTGGAACGCACGATCCCGTACTGCAAAAAAAATTGATTGAATCTGAAAAAGTGAAACATCATGCGCGCATGAAGATCGCGCGGCTTATACAATGTGCCGTCGATATCGAATGCGACCGCCCGTATGTCTCCCATGTTCGCCGTAAACACTCCGCACCTCTTTTCCAGAGCTTACCGTAAAATTCGACGATTAACAATAGCGGATGAAAACGCAGCGGCCGCACGATAAAAATCTGCAACGGAAACACGGCCACGATCGTTTTATACGCATCGCAAAATCACAGACAACAATCACGGCTTTTCCCGCATCTTTTTTGATCCGCCGATTTTATTAATTATTAAATCGATAATATATTCCGTGCCGATCGCAAGGGGTATATACACACAGGCAAAAATTCCTCCCGTGATCGGCGCAAAATTTCTCCCCGTATCGTTTATATAATCGAACATCGCTTTTTCCTGTTCCGGAGTTATTTCGGCGCCTCCGAACATTCCGTCGCCGTCCAAATCAAACGAATTTAATTTTTGTTCCAACCGTATATCGATTATCTTTACGATCATCAAAATCGATATGTACAATACAAGAGCTTGCAGCAATCCGAAGAGCACATTGCGCTTATTGTTTTTTGAAGGATTTTTAACTTTAATACAACCGGTAAGCACGTAAAAAACGATTTGAATTACGATAATACTTATCAATTCCATATTTCAAAACCCCTAAAACGGTTACGCTCTTATTCTCCGATACGATTGATCATATATCGCTTATGCGTAAAATAATCCGTCGTTTTATTTACTTTTTTTGCAAAATACCCGCAAGGCATAGCTGCCAAATCGTCCAAGCTGCAGATTTCTTACAGTATCAAACAGAGAATACAATTTATACCGAAAAATACTATACCTATACCGCTAATACACAACCCTATAATTCCTCGTCGTAATGCATAATCTTTTTTCTCGTCGGTATCGTACATAGGATTTTTTAATTTTTTTGTTCCGATTAAAATATCCCGTACAAAGAAACAACCGCAATACACGCAAAACCCGATTATGATCATAAAACCTAAAAGCATCTCTTTCCTCCCGGCTTCACTTTATCAGAAAAATTAGGATAAACAGAATAAGATACATAACGATGTATATTTTATACCCCCGTACCAGCAATAAAAAAAATGCTACACTTTTTTCTATCGTTTTATGCGTTTCCGTAATACGGTTTTTTAAATATTTTACGGGAATAAATTCAGGGGCCAAAAAAAGCCACCTATCGCTGCCGAATATCGCAAAAATATCTTTATATTTTATTAATAAAACAATAAATCGTATTTGCAAAAATACGCGAAACAGTATTAAAAAGATCCCCCCGAAAAATAGAAACGTCAATATATGCTTCATCTTTTTGCTTAAAACAATCCCGAAATGACGCCGTCGTCATCCACGTCGATATTGAGCGCGGCGGGTTTTTTCGGCAGACCCGGCATCACCGTGATGTCGCCCGAAAGCGCGACGACAAAGCCCGCGCCCGCGTAAAGCTGCGCGTCGCGGATCGGAAAGGTATAGCCGCTCGGAGAAGCGAGCAGTTTCGGATCGTGACTCAGCGAATTCTGCGTCTTTGCGATACATACGGGAAGCGCTCCGTAACCCGCCTTTTCGAAAGCCGAAAGTTTTTTCAAAGCAACACTTTCAAACGAAACCGCACCTGCGCGATAGATTTCCCGTGCAATGCGTTCTATCTTTTTCGAAAGAGGCATATCGGAATCGTAGAGCGGATGAAAATCCGCTTTTCCCGCATCGCAGAGCGCGCTCGTTTTTTCCGCAAGCGCCTCCGCCCCCGCTCCTCCCTTTTCCCAGCTTTCGCAGACGGCGCTTTCCGTACCCGTTTCCGCAATGAGTTCAGCGAGGAGTTCGAGTTCTTCGCTCGTGTCCGATGCGAACTTGTTGATCGCGACGATCGCGCTTACGCCGAATTTGCGGATGTTTTCGATATGCGTTTTGAGATTTGAAAATCCCGCCGAAAGCGCTTTGAGGTCGGGACTGGAAAGATCCTGTTTTTCCGCACCTCCGTGCATTTTAAGAGCTCTCACCGTTGCGACGATGACGGCACAGGACGGAGCGATGCCCGCCGCGCGGCACTTGATATCCATAAATTTTTCCGCGCCCAAATCGGCGGCGAATCCCGCTTCGGTTACGACATAGTTTCCCGAAGCGAGAGCGGCGAGCGTCGCGTTGATGCTGTTACAGCCGTGCGCGATGTTCGCAAAGGGACCGCCGTGCACAAAAGCGGGCGTTTTTTCGAGGGTTTGTACGAGGTTCGGCCTAAGTACATCTTTGAGCAATGCGGCGATCGCGCCGGTACATCCGAGTTCTCCGAATTTAACGATTTCTCTGTCGTAATTTTCCCCGATGACGATATTCGAAATGCGCTCTTTCAATTCCGAAATCGTTCGGGAGAGGCAGACGATCGCCATGATTTCGCTCGCAACGGAAATGCAAAAGCGGTCTTCGCGCGGCACTCCGTTCACTCTGCCACCGAGTCCGACGACGATGTTGCGCAGTTCGCGGTCATTGAGATCGACGCACCGCTTCCACGAAATCGTGCGGGGATCTATCCCCAGTTCGTTGCCCTGGTGAATGTGATTGTCTATGAGAGCCGCAATCAAATTATTTGCAGAGGAAATCGCGTGGATGTCGCCCGTAAAGTGCAAATTGATTTCTTCCATCGGAACGATCTGCGCGTATCCGCCTCCGCAGGCTCCGCCTTTTATACCGAAACAGGGACCCAAAGACGGTTCGCGGAGCGCGAGCACCGTTTTTTTTCCGATACGGTTGAGCGCATCGGCAAGCCCTATCGAAACGGTCGACTTGCCCTCCCCCGCGCTCGTCGGCGTTACGGCAGTGACGAGGATAAGGCGTGCGCGCGAAGTTTCATCCGGAACGCGTTTTTGCAAAAGCCGAAGCGTTTTTGCGGTAAGTTTCGCTTTGTACTTTCCGAACGGTTCGATTCCGTCTTCATCAATGCCGATCCGCTGTGCGATGTCCGCGATCGGAAGCATTCTGTTCTTTTGCGCTATTTCGATATCCGACAACATGGCATAATTATACGCGTGAACGCGGGCTTTTGTAAATCGCTTGCACGTCGCTTCAAACTTGACAATGTAAAGATAACTCGCTATAATCTGGACACTGTAAAGATTACAAGAAAAAAGGAGCCGTTTATGCAAAAATCGAAGTTGCCGTATCACCGCGAGGGATTAAAAAATCTCCTAATCGAAAAAGGCATCGAAATCGTCAATACCGACGGCGTGCAGTCTTTTTCACTGAGAAAAGCCGCGGCAGCTTGCAAAGTCAGCCATGCGGCCCCGTACAGTCATTTTCACAACAAAGAAGAATTGCTGAACGCGATGCAGCTGCACATCACCGAACGTTTTTCGAAAACGCTCGAAACGGCTGTCGCCGAAAATAAAAAGCCCGCCGCATTGTTAAAAAAATTGGGTATAGCCTATGTTGCTTTTTTTATTGATAATCCCGCGTATTTTCAATTTTTGTATTCCAAATCGGACATACAGGTCGATTTAACTTTATCCGTGCCGGACGAGGAAAATTATACACCCTTTGTTCTGTATAAAAACAGCGTTCTTTCATTGCTCAAGCACAACAAACTTTCGAAACGAAAACAAAACGATATTTTAATAACGATATGGGCTTTTATTCACGGGCTTACGGCATTGGCAACGATGAAAAACGTTCGCTACGATAAAAATTGGAAAGAAAAAATCGGCGATTTTATGAATTTGCTCGAGCCGTCGTTTTTAAAATAACGGTTCGCGGGCTATCACGGTATATATATGAACGGAATTTATTTCAGCGGAACGGGAAACACAAAATACTGCACGGAAGCGCTGGCACAAGCGACCGGCGGCAGAGCTTACAGCATGGAATCGGGCGAAGCGCTTGAAGTTTTACGCGCGTCGGATGAAATCGCGATCGGCTACCCGATTTATTTCAGCGACATCCCGCGTATCGTCAAAGCGTTCATTACGGAACACGCCGATATGTTTTGCGGAAAACGTGTTTTTATTATCGCGACGATGGGGCTTTTCAGCGGAGACGGCGCGGGGCTTGCATCCCGGCTGCTTCGAAAATGCGGAGCCGTCGTTACGGGAGGCTTACATCTTCGTATGCCGGACTGTATCGCCGATGTAAAACTCTTGAAAAAAACGCCGGAAGAAAACGGGGCGCTCATATCGGCGGCGCAAAAAAAGATCGCGCAAACTGCGGAAAGCATAAAACGCGGAACCTATCCGAAAGACGGCTTATCTTTTTTACATCGAATTGCGGGATTGTTCGGACAGCGCCTGTGGTTCAAAACGCATGCAAAAAAATTGAGCAAACAGCTTAAAATCAGAACGGAACGCTGCATCGGCTGCGGTCTATGCGCGGCACATTGCCCTTCAAAATCATTATATATCGAAAATAATAAAGCAGTGTTTTACCCCGGAAACTGCACGATATGCTACCGCTGCATAAACAATTGCCCCGCAAAGGCGATTACGCTTATCGGTACGGACGTATTCGAGCAGTGCCGTTTTGAAAATTATGTAACGCAATAACGGGAGGCAATATGAAAAAAATACTTACCCTATTTTTCTGTATGATGATTTTCGGTTCGTCGTATTCCCAAACGGCGAACGGTGAAGTGCTCTGCGACACGGAAATCGTCGTTGCCGGCATAAAAAAAAATTCGGGAACGATTGTTATAAGCATCCATGATTCGGCTGAAAGTTTTCGCAAACACATTCCGTATCGAAACGTCGAATTGGCGGCGGCGGGAGAAAAAGCCGTGTATCATATACGGCTCAAAGCCGGGGAGTACGCTTTTTGCGTTTACCACGACGTCAACGGCGATGGAAAATTAAATACGAATGCGATCGGCATTCCCAAAGAGCCGTTCGGCTTCAGCAACTACGACGGCAAGGGACCGCCCGGTAATTTCAAAAAACACAAAGTTTTTATAGACGGAGCAGCGACGGTAAATATCCCCCTAGTAAAAATGAATTAACACCGCGCCGTTTTACCGCGTCGTCGTGATTTCGTTCCAACCGGAAACGATACGATCGATCACGTTTTGCGCAAGACTGAGAGACATCCGCGCCTTCGCCATCGCGATCGTCACGTCCTGAGGATCGACCGATTCGGGTTCGGTGAGAATCTTTTGTTCGAGCGCGTTGACGTCGAGCTGGTCGGCGTTCATCGATTTTACCGCATCGATGAGATAGGATTCGAAATCGATTCGCTTTTTTTCGAGCGCGTTTTTTGCAGCGGACGGAATGCCGTTCAGCGGAGCGCCGGCTATATCCGAAAGATTTACGCGGCCCGTGTGAGCGGAGAGCGTGCGGTTCATTTGCAATGTGCCGAATTCCGGTATTTTCATAATTTTCCCCTGCGCTCAAATCGTCCGAGCGCTTTTACCCGCCGTCATTATAGCGCTTTTACCGTCCTATTTCCAGTGCGGAAGCAAACATATCTTTTGCGCCTTCGATGACCGTCGAATTGGCTTCATAGGCGCGCGAAGCTGCGATCAAGTCGACCATTTCGTTTACGATGTTGACGTTCGGATATTCGACGTATCCCTTGTTCGGTCCCGACTGTATCGCGTCGGGATGCGTCGGATCGTAGACGAGGCGGCCTTCGGTATCGGTATCTTTTACGATCTGTAAAACGCGTACGCCCTTTCCCGGACCCTCGTCCAAGTCTTCGGGACAAAACGGCATACGCCACTGCACCGATTTTTCGCCGATCGCCTGGAGTATGACGCGCGAGCGTTTAAAGGGGCCTCCTTCCTGCGTCCTCGTCGTAGAAGCGTTCGCGATATTGTTTGCGATGACATCGCTTCGAAGGCGTTCGGCTGCCATCCCCGTTGCGGCTACGTTTATACTTGAAAAAAGTCCCATACAATCACCCCATAAAAACTTTTGCAGGAAGTTAGAGCCTTCGGCTCGTTCTGCAAAGAACTGATTCTACGTGTCCGCTTTCGCGGACTTCGAATCAACTTTCGAAAAAGTTTTTAGCCGTGCGCGAAAGCGCACATATCAGATAGTCGAGTTTGCAAAATAACGTGTATCGTATTCATCCGGTTTTTATTGGAATAGTATACATACAAGTCTTTTGCAAACATTCACGCAAACTCGAGATAAAAAGTGACGGCGATATTTTAGACGTCACTTTTTATCATACTCCCGTAAAATGCGCGCTTTTTAGGCGCGGTTAAGCTATAGTTCAGAAGTGCCTATCAGCCTTTTTGCATCGCAGTGTTCACTTGCGAAAATTCGAAATTGATAAGAGAAGCCATCATGCGATACTGCATCTGCGACTGCAAAACGATCATCGCTTCGGTTTCCGCATCGACGTTGTTGCCGTTCGGCTTCGCAGTCGTCGTATAATCGAGGACGCGCCTCGGTTCGACATCGCGGTAATCATAGGGCTCGTTGAGCGCAAAATGCCTCTCGTCGGTTCGCGTCAGCTGAAAACCGTTTTTCGCCTTTTCTTCCGATTCGAACGCGCGTTTGAGTTCGCTTTCAAAATTGACGACGCTGCGTTTGAAATTCGGCACGCCGCTTGCGGCCATATTGTTCGCCGACACTTGATAGCGCAGCGTATTGACATCCATGCCGCGGTGCAGTAGATCGACCGCCCTCGTAAAGGTACTCATACTACAAATTTCGGCAGATAGCGGAAAGGGGTTTAGCGGAAATGCGGGGGATCGGCGGAGCTTATAAAAGCGGATTTCCGCCGAAAAGATATTCCGGCGGAAAACTCGCCGTACAGCCTTACAGTATATAGCGCGACATATCGCCGTCGGTGACGATATCTTTGAGCTTATCGTCGACGTATACCGCATCGATATCGATCGTTTCACCTGCATGTTCATCCGCAGTAAACGAAATATCGTCGAGCACTTTTTCCATGATCGTGTGGAGCCGCCTCGCGCCGATGTTTTCGCTCTTTGCGTTTACGTCTTCGGCGAGAAAGCTCATACGGTCGATCGCATCCTCGGCAAAACGCACCGTCACTCCTTCCGTTTCGAGGAGCGCAACGTATTGTTTTGTGAGCGCGTTTTTCGGCTCGGTGAGAATTTTTTTGAAATCGTCTTTTTTGAGCGCGTCGAGTTCCACGCGCAGCGGAAAGCGTCCCTGCAGTTCGGGGATCAAATCGCTCGGCGCCGAAACGCTGAACGCTCCGGCCGCAATAAACAAAATATGAGAGGTATCGACGACACCGTACTTCGTATTTACATTGCTGCCTTCGATGATCGGAAGGATGTCGCGCTGCACGCCTTCGCGGGAAACGTCCTGCCCGCGCGATTCTCCGTTTTTCGTCGCGATCTTATCGATTTCGTCGATAAAGATGATACCGTTTTGTTCGACCCGTTTTTTCGCTTCGGATGCGACTTTATCGCGGTCGATCATCGTGTCGAGCACTTCCCCGCTTATGATTTTCCGCGCTTCGTGGATCGTCACGGTCCTCCGCTTCGCTTTGTTTCCGCCCGAAAACATACCGGCGATGCTCTGCATACTGTTTTCGAGATCTTCCATATTGCCGCCGGCGATGATTTCCATGCTCGGCATTTGAAACTGAGGATGCACCGTAAGCTCCACTTCCCGCTCTTCGAGCTTTCCTTCGCGCAGCATCGTGCGGAACTTTTCCCGCGTCGAGCTTTCTTTTTGCCGGCTTTCACTCTGCGCTTCCGCATCGGATGAGGCGGCCGCTTCCGATACCGCATCGGATGCAGTTTCCCCTTCCGATGACGCATTCCGTGCAGCATCTTTTTCCGAAGCGCCGCCCGACCGATCGGGAAGAGATGACGCTTTCGATTCCGCGCCGCCCGCTCCGCTTCCGTTTATAAACGTAAAGATATTTCCGAGGACAGCCGCATCTTTTTTTTCGTTCGCTTTTGCAGCCCTGTCTTTTTCGGCGGAACCGGGGAGCAGGAGATCGAGCAGCCGGTCTTCGACGAGGGGCACGCTTTTTTCACGCAAACGTTCTTCCATCTCCGCTTTGACGTCGTTGAAACCGACCGCCATCAAATCGCGTATCATCGATTCGACGTCGCGCCCGACATAGCCGACTTCGGTGTACTTCGTCGCTTCGACTTTTAAAAAGGGCGCCGAACACAGCTTTGCAAGCCGCCGCGCGATTTCCGTTTTACCGACGCCGGTCGGTCCTATCATGAGAATATTTTTCGGCGCAACTTCGTCGCGGATATCTTCGGGGAGTTTCAAACGGCGGTAGCGGTTACGCAGTGCAACGGCGACCGCGCGCTTCGCCTTTTCCTGTCCGATGATATATTGATCGAGCCTGAGGACTATTTCCTTCGGCGTCAAATCCGTATGTACTTCTGCCGGTACGTCGCTCATGCGTTTATGCCTCCTCTACCGTCAAATTACCGTTCGTATAGATGCAGATTTTGCCCGCAATTTCAAGACTCTTTTCCGCAATTTCCGAAGCGCTCATATCGGAGCTTTCGAGATACGCGAGAGCCGCCGAATACGCATAGTTTCCGCCGCTTCCGATCGCGCACACGTCGTTTTCCGGTTCGATGACGTTGCCGTCGCCTGAAATGAGCAGTATCTTCGTTCCGTCGGCGACGAGAAGCTCGGCTTCGAGCTTTTGCAGAGAACGCTCGGTACGCCACATTTTGGCAAGCGCGACGGCGCTGCGCATGATGTCGCCCGAATACTCTTTCAATTTTTCTTCGAATTTATCGAACAGCGTAAACGCGTCCGCAACCGAACCTGCGAATCCCGTCAGCACTTTGCCGTCGTATATTTTGCGCACTTTGCGCGCGTTGCCTTTTACGACCGTATTGCCCGCAGTCACCTGTCCGTCACCCGCCATCGCAACCTTTCCGTTCCGGCGGACGGCGATAACCGTCGTACTGTGAATTTTTCTCGCAGCCATATACACTCCAACAAAAACAAAAAAATAAACGGCGCGGCCGTTTTACACCGGCGCATTTACCGCCGCTTCACAATCGATTCGATCCCACACACAATTAACAATTATCAATTACACATTACCAATTATTAATTATCTCATCCTTTTCCGTGCGGATGCGCTTTTTCATACAATTCGATAAGGCGCTCCGTCGTGATATGCGTATAACGCTGCGTCGTCGAAATGCTCGCGTGTCCCAAAAGCTCCTGCACGACGCGCACGTCCGCACCTTGTGAAATCATCGCGGTCGCAAAGGTGTGGCGCATCGCGTGCGGCGAAATATGGCGAGCCGTTCCTTCCGCACCCGAATAGCGCGACAGTATCCAGCGGATGCCGTGCGCACCGAGAGCGGTGCCTCTCCTGTTGACGAATATTTCGTTCACGTTGTCCGTCATGCGCTTTTTTGCAAAAAACTTTTTCCTGTCGGCAAGATACGCTTTGAACGCTTTTTGCGCATCTTCTCCGAAATACACGCGGCGGTCTTTACTGCCCTTTCCGGTGACGAGAGCGGAAGAAAAATCTTCCGACATATCGCTTAAGCGAACTGAAGCGAGCTCCGAAACGCGGCATCCCGACGAATAGAGCATTTCCAAAATAGCGCTGTCGCGGGATGCCCACAGGATTTCTTTTTCTTTCGGTACGGCGCACAGCTCGTCGACTTCCGCGCCGGTTAAAAAGCGCGGCACGTGGTGCGGCATCTTTACCGTTTTGATTTCCTCTGCGGGATCTGTATTAATATACTCAAATTTTTTGCAATAGGCAAAAAAAGTTCTACACGCGGCGATAAAGCGGTTTACGGTTGCGCTTGATTTTTTTTCTTTTGAAAGAACTCCGATGCAGCTTCTGATATCTTCGGCGGACGCTTCCTTCACGTCTTTTTCCGCGCCCCAAAAAGCCGAAAGGCGGCGCAAATCGTTTCGGTACGCACAAACGGAATTGAGCGAAAGTCCGCGCACGGCTTCGAGGTAGAGCAAAAATTCGTCTATCGCATCCGAAAGGCGCATCGGTTTACCCTGCGCTATTGCCGAGACTCGGGAGCGCTTTCCGACTCTTTTTCAAAAGCCGCAGCATCGTCGGCGGAATGCAAAAAGGTGCAGTCGGGATTGATGCACGATTTATACGTGCCGTTCTTTTTGTCGTATTTTTCGACGAGGAACCATCCGCACTTCGGACAATACTGATCGATCGGTTTGAAATGCGAAATAAAATTGCACTTCGGGTAATTCGTACAGCCGTAGAATTCTTTGCCTCTTCCCTTCGTTTTCCGTGCGACGATCTCTCCGTCGCAGCCGGGCATCGGGCACTTCGCAAGCGGGATCGAACGCGTGTTGCGGCATTCGGGAAATCCCGAACAGGCGAGAAAGTATCCGAAGCGGCCGAGTTTTTTGACCATGGGCTTTCCGCATTTTTCGCACACGATATCGGTTTTTTCATCGAGAAAGCCTTTGACGCTTTCCTGCGTTTCCATCACGTCGTCGACGCGTTTTTTGAACGGGCCGTAAAAATCTTTTATCATCCCGTTCCACACGAGAGCGCCCTGCTCCACTTTGTCGAGATCGTTTTCGACTTCCGCGGTAAAATGTTCGTTGATGACGTTCGGAAATGATTCGACGAGGATTTTGCATATCATGCGGCCGAGGACAGTCGGCACGAGCTGACGATTCGTCCTTGTTACATAATAGCGGTCGAGCAAAACCGAAATGATCGGCGCATAAGTCGAAGGTCTGCCTATCCCCTTTTCTTCGAGCGTTCGAACGATGGACGCATCGGTGTAGCGCGCGGGCCCTTGAGTAAAGTGCTGTTCGGGATAAAATTTTTCGCACGCGATCTTTTCGCCTTCTTTCAGCGACGGGAGATTTCCGGTTTTATCCTCTTTCGACGAAAGGAGTTTGATGACATGATAAAAACCCTTGTCGACTATTTTGCTTGCGGATGCGCGGAAAATCGCATCGCCCGAAGCGATTTCGACGCTCGTCGTCCGCGTCTTCGCGTTGTTCATCTGACTCGAAACGAAACGCTCCCAAATGATCGAATAGAGGCGAAGCTGATCGCGCGTCAAATATTCTTTTATCGAATCGGGCGTATACGACACGTAGGTCGGGCGGATGCCTTCGTGCGCGTCCTGAGCCGCTTTTCCGACTTCATACTTTACAGGTTCGGCAGGCAAGTCGTCGGGATAATTTTTTGAAAGCCACGAACGCACTTCGTCGAGGGCGGTTTGCGAAATGCGCACGGAATCGGTACGCATATACGTGATGAGACCTACGCGGCTTTCACCGACGTTGACGCCTTCGTAGAGCTGCTGCGCGATCTGCATGGTTTTCCTCGACGTGTAGCCGAGGCGGTTTGCGGCCGCCTGCTGCAATTTCGACGTCGTAAACGGCGCTTTCGGTTTTACCGTCTTATCGGTCGTCTTTACGCTTACGACCGTGCAGTCGGAATTTTTTATCAAGTCGATGATTTTATTGACTTCGGCTTCGTTTTTCAATTCAGCCTTTTCACCCTTGTACGAAACGAGCTGAGCGGTAAACGTCGTTTTGCCTTTTACAAAATCCGCATCGAGCGTCCAATATTCTTCGGGCAGAAAATTTTCCACTTCTTCTTCGCGCTCGCAGATGAGACGAAGTGCAACCGACTGCACGCGGCCGGCCGAAAGACCGTTTTTCACTTTACTCCATAAAAGCGGACTTAAATTGTAGCCGACGAGACGGTCGAGCACGCGCCGCGCTTTTTGTGCGTTCACTTTGCTTTCGACGATTTCGTCGGGATGCTTGACCGCTTCTTTGATCGCAATCGGCGTGATTTCGTTGAACACGATGCGGCTGATCGGAGCGCTCGTCTTTTCTTTCAGCGCCTTATTCAAATGCCATGCGATCGCTTCTCCTTCGCGGTCGTTATCGCTTGCGAGCAGGACGGACGTCGATTTTTTCGCATCCTTTTGCAGTTCTTTTAATAATTTCGCCCTGCCTCGCACGGTGATGTATTCGGGCTGAAAATCGTGATCGACATCGATCGCGAGGCGCGATTTCGGTAAATCGATCAAGTGTCCCATGGACGCTTTTACCGTATAGCCCGGTCCGAGATATTTTTCGATCGTATGCGCTTTTGCCGGAGATTCGACAATCACGAGCGTCGATTCTTTTGTTTTTGAAGCACGTTTTTTTGCTGCATCAGCCATAGCTTTCTCCCATAAAACTTTAACGCGACGGCACGGCGTTCCTTACCGCACCGCACTTGTATAAGGGGCTGTCTCAAAAGTCGGTTACTTTTTCGACAGCCGCGTATAAGGGCATCGTAAAAAATTTGCCCTCGGCGATTTTTCAAAATTTTCGCCCCTCTTAAAAAAGAGAGGGCTCGCCGCTTCGCGCACCGGGGGATTCCGAGCGGCAGCGGCGGTAATCGGCATAATCTTTTATAACCGGAGCGCCGTCGGCGACGTATTTTTCCGCCGTCCGCTCGGACTTTCCTTTTGCGGCTTCTCCCCTCTCGATCTTTTTTTCGAGCTCGCACTTCGCTTGCCGCGAAACCGCCTTTGCAGGAGCGGAAAACGCCGCTTCGTGAATCATCACGTCGCGGTTATAATCGAGGGCGTACTGCGCCGTAATGAGCGCGCCGCTTCCCGGGGGCGATTCGACGACGACGGTCGCAGGCGACAGAGCCGCGATGATGCGGTTCCTGTGCACGAATCTCCACGCTTCGGCAGGGACTCCCGGAAGATATTCGCTTACGAGAACCCCGCCCGTTTTAATAATTTTTTCCGCAAGCCTTTTATGCGAAGACGGAACGATCATATCCGCTCCGCACGGAAGAATCGCGCAAGTCTTTCCGCAGTTTTTTTCAGTCCCCGCTTCCATCGCATCGAAACAGGCATCGACGGCTCCCGCGTGAGCCGAAGCGTCGATTCCGTACGCGAGACCCGACACGACCGTAACACCGTTTCGGGCGGCATCGTGCGCAAACGAAAAAGCCGCTTCTTTTCCTTCTCTCGTCATGCGCCGCGTTCCGACGACGGAAACCGTTTCGCCTGAAAGACAGGATGCGTTCCCGCGGCAAAAAAGCATAAAGGGCGCATTTTCCGCTTCCGAAAGAAGGGAGGGATACAAGGCTTCCCCGTTTAAAATCGTTTCGATGCCGAACGCTTTAATAATCCTTTCGGCCTTTTCCGCTTCGCGCACGCACGAAGGACCGTTCCATACGGCGGATCGGAAAGTTCTTCCGACAAGCATTGCGATATCGTCTATAGACAGTAGCGCAAGGGCGGCGGCGCTGTCAAGGTTCTCGAGTAAAATATTTTTTTCACGCAGCGTCAAAAACGATACGCCCGCGAGACACAGAGAAAGAAAATATTTTTCCTTTTCAACGCCCATAGGCCGCCGCATCCAAAGCGATTTTTTTATTTGCTTCCGCGAGCGCCTTTTTTTCTTTATCTTTCGTCGTTTTAATAATGGAATCGTACATGGCCGCCGATGCTTGAAAATCTCCGGTACGGAAATACGCGTTCGCAAGCACGGATTTCGCATCGGTGTGTCCCGTGTCGATAGTCAAAAGCGTTTTAAGATAGGGAATCGCTTTTTCGCTTTCGTCGAGTTCGAATACGTAAAGCACGCCGAGTCCGTAGAGCGCGCGGACATAGCGGCTTTCGATCGCGATCGCGCGGAGATATGCCGACTCCGACAATTTCAAATAATTATATTTTTTTGCCGTACTGCCCGTCGCATCGTAATCGAGCGCCGAATGCGCCATATAACCCGCGCACACGCCGACATAGTAATAGAGGTTTTGATTTGTCGGATAATACTCGATAGCCTTTTGATAACACGAAAGCGCTTCACCCCACATCTTCAAATCGATATAGCGCGAACCGAGTATCTTATACCAAATGCCGATTTGTTCGTTCGCAAGCGTTATATCCGCGACGCGCTTTTCGTATTTTGCAATCGCTTCTTTGTATTCGTCGATCGTCGTCGGAGACGAAACGCCTTCTTCCGTCTGCTGCAGACGTTTGACGGCTGCATTCGACGATCCGCATGAAGCGAACATTAAAATTAATAATAATAAACTTGCTGTTATATGTATTTTTTTCATAGCGACCTCTATTTTCGAATTCTTCCGTTTACTATATCAATATATACTAAAATTGCAAGAACAAGGCAATCGAAGGGCAAAGACGACGCACATCTCGCACGGATACGTTTTATTTTACCGAACGCCTGCACTCCCGACGGCAGCACATTAGTGCGCGGATACGTCGCCTTTTACCGCATGGCCCGGAAAATATTTTTCGTGATTTTTCCGAAGCTGCTCGTCATCGACGTGCGTATAAATCTGTGTCGTCGAAAGATCCGCGTGACCGAGCAATTCCTGAACGGAACGCAGATCGGCCCCTCCTGCAAGCAAGTGCGTCGCAAACGAATGGCGCAGCGTATGCACTTTCGCGTGAACACCGCTTTTCACTTCGTATCCGCAAAATCGCTTCCATAAACCTTTTCGCGAAAGAGGATCGCCGCGATAATTGACGAAAACCTCGGCGACCGTTTTTTTCCCGACAAGGCGCGGCCGAGACTCGGAAAGGTATGCGGAAAGTTTTTCTTTCGCCGCATCTCCGAAGGGCACGATGCGCTCTTTATCGCCCTTGCCGCGCACGAGGATTATGCGTTCGTTCAAATGCACGTTTTGCATGAGAAGAGAAGCCGCTTCGCTCGCGCGAAGCCCGCACGAATAGATAAGTTCGAACAGCGCCGCATCGCGAAGCCCCAAAGGCTCCGACGTATCGATGGACGAAAGAAAAGATTCTATCTGCGAAACGGAAAGGACGCGCGGCAGCGGACGGGCGGCTTTCGGCCGGTCGAGAGAGAGGGCAAAATTCTCGCTCCATATACCGATCCTCGTGAGATAAGATCCGAAAGCACGCAGCGCCGAAATATCTTTTGCGATCGTCAGCTCCGTATCGCCTTTAGTCTTTTTCCACACGAGATAATACGTGAGTTCGCGGGAAGCGACATCGTGCAGCTTTATTTTTTTTTCGACGCACCACGACAAAAACTCACCCGCAGAAAGCCGATAAGTTTCCGCCGTTTTCTGCGAGCGCCGCAAAACAAGCACGATGTCCGTGTAAAAGCGGGAGAGTATGACCGGAATCGTCAACTTTTCAGCCATACGGATCCCGCGCTAATCCTGCAGTCTGATCGTCCGCGACAATTCTCCGCGTCCGCTCGCCCGCCAGCACGCCGGCTGAGAGATGTCGTTGCCTCCGGTAAATCCCGCAGGCGGTTTTATGCCGCTCGCCGAATAGCGGGGGACGGAAGCCGAAAGCGCTTTTCCGAGCGAACCGATTTTTTGATTTACCTGTTCGCGGACGGACGGAGCGCCGACCGCAACGGGAACTTTTTCGGCATCCGAGTCGACGGAATCGAAAAGGCTCGTTTCAGCGGCGGATGAAAGCTTTTGCCGCATACTCTCGAAACCGCGCCCGCCGAGTATGTCCGAAAATTCGTCGCTCGTGACGACGGAGGAATCGTGTACGGCGGAAGCAGCCGAAAGCGCATCTTCCGAAGCTCCTCTTTCAAAGCTTGCATGAAATCCCGTCGCGATGACGGTAACGCTGACGCTTTCGCCGAGAGAAGGATCGATGGCTTGACCCCACAAAATATTCGCGTCGGGATCGATCGAAGCTCTGACTACTTTCATGATTTCCGACACTTCGAGCATGGATATGTCGCCGCTCGAGCAGATATTTATGAGAACGCTCTTCGCTCCGTCTATACTCGTGTCTTCGAGCAGCGGATTTTTAATCGCCTTTGTCGCAGCGTCGACGGCGCGGTTTTCGCCGCTGGCATGACCGACGCCGAGGATCGCTTCTCCCTGTCCGAGCATCGTATTTTTAACATCGGTAAAATCGCGGTTCACGTCGCCCGGCTTTGTAATGATATTCGAAATGCCTTCGACGCCCTGCCGCAAAACGTCATCCGCAACGAGGAAAGCTTGGCGTATGGGCATATTTTTATCGACGACTTTTAAAAGCTGCTGATTCGGAATGACGATGAGAGAATCGACGTTTTCATGCAAACGGTTGATGCCTTCGCGCGCTTGGCGCATGCGTACCGGTCCTTCGAATTCGAAGGGAGTCGTAACGACGCCGACGGTGAGTACGCCGAGACTGCGCGCGATGCGAGCGACGACGGGAGCCGATCCCGTACCCGTGCCTCCTCCCATACCGGCCGTGATAAAGACCATGTCGGTGCCTTCGAGCAAATTGGCGATCGCCTCTTTATCTTCTTCGGCGGCTTCTTCTCCGACTTTCGGATTGCCTCCGGCACCGAGTCCCTTTGCAATCTTTCGTCCGATAGCCAGCCGCGTCTCGGCTTTCGATCGGTTCAAATCCTGCACATCGGTATTCAGCACGATAAAATCGACGTTCGCGATATCCGCATCGATCATGCGGTTTACCGCATTCGATCCGCCGCCGCCGCAGCCGATGACTTTGATAACCGCGGGGCTCACCGCATCGAGGGCGGTACCGCTTTCATTGATCACCGAAAAATCCATCATGTTTTCCTCCCAACCTTTTTTCCCCTCAGAAAAACGATTTTTTCAACCTTGTCAACAGATTCTCTTTTTTTCCGCTCTCTTCCGACGAAAACGGTTTTTTATTTTTACGGCCGTTCTTTTCTTGAACAGCGTTTTTATTCGCAATCACAAGCCCTATCACCGTAGCGAATTCGGGGCGTCGGTATTCGGCTTCCGCGCCTCCGAGTTTTTCAGGCGTGCCGATCCGCACCGCGCTCGTTCCGAAAACCGCCTGCGCGCATTCGACCACGCCTTCCATCTGCGCGCCTCCTCCGGTCAGGATGATATTGCCCGAAAGACGGCGGATATTCGAATTGCTGATGACGGCGCTCCGCACCATCGAAAAAATTTCTTCGACACGCGGCTGAATGATGCCGCACAATTCCGTCTGCGTCGTAAGCTCGGGATCCCTTCCGCCGACGCCCGGTATTATCACTTCGCGGTCGATTTCGATATTGTCGATAAAGCAGCATCCCGATTCGATTTTGATCTTTTCCGCAGCCGATACCGGTATGCCTTTTACGATCGCGATATCGTTTGTGACGAGGTTGCCGCCGACGGGGATGGACACCGTACACACGGGCGCCCCTCCCAAAAGCACGAGCACGTCGGTCGTTCCCGCACCCATATCGATGAGGATCGAACCGAGATCCATTTCGTCGTCGTGGACGACCGCCTGCGTCGCTGCAAGCGTTTTCAACATAATGCCCGACGATTCGTAGCCCGCGCGGCTCACGCAGCGTTTGATATTTTGTATCGTCGTCTTCGACGCGGTGATCACGTGGACATCCGCTTCGAGACGGGCGCACATCATATTCGTCGGGTCTTTAATATTTTTCAAACCGTCGACGGTAAAAGTCTGCGCGACGACGTGCAGCAATTCTCTGTCTTGCGGAATAAAAACCGCGCGCGCGTTGTCGATCGCCCGCTCTATGTCGCCCCTCGTCACTTCCCTCGGCGGACGCCCCGGTTCGGTCACAGGCGTTATGCCTCTCTGATTCAAACCTTCGATCTGCGTGCCTCCGATGCCGATCGCACACTTGGTCACTTCGGCTCCGGCATTTTGTTCGGCGCTTTCGACCGCTTCTCTGATCGCGGCGGCGGCATCTTCGATATTGACGATAACTCCGTTTCGGAGCCCCGCCGACTTTCTTGAAGCCGTTCCTGCGATTTCTATGCCGCCCGAATCGTTCAGTTCTCCGATCGCGACGCGTATATGGTTCGTACCGATATCAAGACCGACAATCATACCTGCTCATCCTCGCTTCAGCGCGTCCGGTAAGAAACGGAGCCGTAACGCAGATCGATTTCCGATACGTCAGGCTCGATCGAATTGACGACGTCGAGCACGACCATCATATACTGTAACGCGTCTTCGTTCAATGCGCGGTCGGTCAGCACGCGCATCCTCGTGTGCGCAGGGATAAGCGCAAGTTCGTAGTTTCCGTATTCTTTCGGAACGACGCAGATTTCCGCGAGAGCGGCGAAATAGCGTCTGTCGCGATTTTGAATTTCCGAAATCTGTTCGATGAGCGTGCGGTACTTTGCAGGAATTCGCATGCCTTCAGACAAGTGTTCTATCGGAAGCCCTGAGATGATCGGAACGGCGCCGCTTTTTCTGTCGACTGCCGCATCGTCGAAGAGCACGCCGTTTTTATCGATGCACACGGGAATGCTCCTTCCCGCAGATGAAACGAAAGTCATCGCAACGCTTTCGCGTTCGGCAATGCGCACGAATATTTTGTCGGGAAAGCGTTTCGTCACGGTAACCGAATCGATCGCCGGTACCGACGACAAAATCGAAACGGCTTCTTCGGCGTTGAATGAAAACCAGTTCGCACCGTGCATCGGCTGCAAAAGAGAAAGCACTTGTTCGTCGGAAAGAGAGCGTTCTCCGCCGATGACGATCTTCGGAGCGTGCATGCTCGGAAGGGCGAATTTATAGACGGCGATTTCGATCAAAAAAATTGCGCAAAAAACAAAAAAGAGAGCGACGACTATTTTCGTCTTTACATCGCTTTTCGTTTCTTTTTTTTCGGCGGCAAAGCCAGCCATGCTTACATCACTCATCCTTTCCCTCATAGACGGCATCTTCAAATTCGTTTTCGTCTTCTTCCACCGTACAACGCGACGCGTTGACGATAAAGCCGCACATACAAAGCGTTACGATTATCGACGAACCGCCGAGCGAAAAAAACGGCAGCGGTATGCCGGTTGCCGGAAGCGCCCCGCAGACGACGGCGCAGTTCATCAGCGACTGCAGCGTTACTGCGGCGACACAGCCGAAGGACGCATAGGCGGCGAAACGGTTTTTGCAGACGAACGACGACCTCAATCCGCGCCATGCGAAAGCTGCGAGCATGACCAAGTACAAAAGCACGCCGAAAAATCCCATCGCTTCCGCCCAGCCGGCAAATATGTAGTCAGCCTGCACTTCGGGAATACTGTTTATCCACACGAGACCGCTCCCGATGCCGCTGCCCCAAAAACCGCCGGAACTGATCGCGCGCTTTGCCGCAATGCTTTGATAATTGTACGTGCGCACGTGTTCTTCCGGCCGCAAAAATCCGATGATGCGTTCGATCCGATACGGCTCCTGCAAAATCATAAAGACGAGAGCCGGAATGATGAGCAGGAGCGCAGGCGGAAGCCACGTAAGCTTTGCGCCCGACGCAAAAAACATGAGAAGGCCGACGCAAAAAATAAAAACGCTCGTGGAAAAATCGCGCTGAAAAAAAACGAGGAGTGAAACCGAAGTCAAACCGATGACGGCCGGCAGCACCGATTTATCCTCGGGATTTTCGATGCGTGCCTGCTTGTCGAAAAAATTCGCGAGAAAGAGGATGATCGCAAATTTTGCGAATTCGGACGGCTGCAGCGTAAACGCAAAGGGCATACGTATCCAGCGATGCGCACCGTTCCTTTCAACGGCGATGCCGGGAACAAAGGTCAAAAGACAGAGTACGATCACACCGAGCACGAAGATCGGCAAAATATTTTTAATAATTTTTATACGTACGCTCGCAAACAAAAAAAATCCGACGAGAGAGACGGCGATGCTCACGAGCTGGCGCTTTACAAAATAAAACGGATTGCCGAACATGCGTTCGGCGTAATTTTGCGAACACACAAAAAGCGCAAAGATACCGAGTCCGCACAGAAGGATGACGCACGCGATAAAAGCCGAATCGCTTTTTCGATACGACGAGACGGGCTTGTCGGCGAGGAAAAGGTAATCACGCATCGCGCCCCTCCTTCGCCTCAATGAGCGGAACGATACGCTCGAGCGCCATACCGCGGGAACCTTTCAAAAGAAGCAAATCCCCGTCGGAAGCGTTTGCAAGGATGAAGTCCGCCGCGCAGCTCATCGCTTCCACAGAAGCGCCCGGTATATACAGCGCGCCCGTAAAGCCCGAAGCGAGGGCGGCATCGTAAGCGTATTTCATCTCCGTACCGATAAATACGATTTTATACGCGTTCGCTTTGCACGCTTGTTTGCCCGCTGTTTCGTGCACGCCCCGGGATGCTTCTCCGAGTTCGAGCATATCGCCGAGTACGTATATCCTCCGCTCGACGTCTTTTGCGGACGCGCAAAACGAGAGAACGCTCGCAGTCGATTCGGCGTTCGCGTTGTAGCAGTCTTTTACGAGCGTGACGCGCTTGCCGTTTTTCAATGCGATATGTCCGCTTTCGCTCCTTCCCGAAACGCCGCCGAAAGCCGAAAGAGCCGTTTTGATTTCCGCATCGCTTATACCGAAATACTTTCCGACGGCGACGGCTGCGAGCGCGTTTTCATAATTGTACATACCCGGAAGCGTAAAACGTACGCGCTCATCGCCGATAGAAAAAACCGTCCCTGCAAGACCGTCGTCGGACAAGAGAGAGACGCCGCTTTTTGGGGCGACATCGTTTCCGAAATAGACGATTTGTCCTTTGCATTTTTCGATTAAAAACGGTGCGAAGGCGTCCGACGCGGGAACAAAGGCCGCACCGCTTTCGGGAATATAATCGAATATTTTCCGCTTTTCGGCGGCGATATTTTTTTTGCTGCCGAGTATGCCGACGTGAGCGCTTCCGATATTCGTAATGAGGGCGTATTCGGGTTTTAAAACGCCGGCGATTTCCCCGATTTCGTTCGGCCGATTCATGCCCATTTCGAATACGCCGATTTCATCCGTATCCCTGATTTTAAAAACGGAAAGCGGCAGCCCGGTTTCGGAATTGAAATTGCCGTCGCTCGAAACGACTCTATATTTTTGTTTTAAAACCGCAGCGACGAGTTCCTTTGTCGTCGTCTTTCCGCTCGACCCCGTGATACCGATTTTTTTTAAGCGCGGAAATTTTGCGACGTAGGCGGCGGCCGCATCCTGCAGCGCGTACAGCGTATCGGAGACGATCACGAAAAAGGCGAGAGGATATTTTTTCGCCAAAAGCGAATACGCTCTCTCATCGCCTGAATATTCGCTTTCGTTGACAAAAACGCATGACGCTCCCTTTTCAAGGGCTTCGGGAATATAGGCGTGGCCGTTTTGCACGGTGCCGACGAGCGGTACGAAGAGGCTGCCCGGAACGACGAAGCGGCTGTCGGTCGTAACTGAAGAAAAACAAAATCGGTTTTCGGCTGCACTGTGTCCGACACCTTTACCGCGGACGGCAGCGACGAGCTCATTTCGCTCCATCAGACTTTGCACTGCCCTTCCCCTTCATTTCGACGCGGACGATATCGTCCGTCTGCGCCTTATGCATGCCGAGTTCGTTTTCCGCAATCTTTTCGATGCGCTCCGTACTCGCCAAAAGACTGATATCCGTAACGAGATTTTTATTTTCTTCGACGAGCGCTTCCTGTTTTTTTTCAAGAGCCGCGACTTCGTCCGACAGATCTTCGTATTTTCTTGACTGTATGCCGCCCGCGATCAGCAAAAGCGGAATCGAAAGAGCGATAATGCAGACGACAAGCGTTTCGCGCACGCGAGCGTATTTTCGTTTCATACCCACTCCCATAAAACTTTTGCAGAAAATTGGAATTTCCGAAAAAGTTTTCGCATCGTGCGCAAGTGCGCACATATTCAACGGCTCCCGATCATACTGCGATGCTTAAGCGCCGTGCATCTTCGGCATCGCACAGTTTGCGCACGACGCGAAGCTTCGCGCTCCGCGACGGCGAATTGCCGGAAACCTCTTCCGCCGAGGGACTTACGGGCTTTTTCGTAAGCACTTCGGCACACGCCCTCCCTCCGCAGCGGCAAGCCGGAACCTCGGGCGGACAAATGCAGGACTTTCCGAGGTTTCGGAAATAATTTTTTACGATGCGGTCTTCAAGCGAATGGAACGTGATCACGCCCATCTTTCCGCCCGCATTCAAATCGTTGAACGCATCGTGCAGCGAGCGCGGAAGCCGCGCAAGCTCTCCGTTTACCGCGATGCGCAGCGCTTGAAACGTACGTGTCGCGGGGTGTATCGCTCCGTGCCGGTACTGCGAAGGCACTGCATCGTAAATGATATCGGCGAGCGCTTTCGACGAACGGATTTCTCCGCTCGCCCTCGCCTTCACGATAGCCCTCGCTATACTGCGGCTCAGTTTTTCTTCACCCCAGCGGTATATCAAATCGGCAAGCGCTCCTTCTTCCGTACCGTTTACGATATCGGCGGCGCTTTTTCCTCCCGACGGCGCAAGGCGCATATCGAGCGCTTCGTCGTGTCGAAACGAAAATCCCCTGCCCGACAGTTCGTAGTGGTACATCGATATGCCCAAATCGAACAGTATGATATCGGGCTTCGGAAAATCCGCAGGGTAGGACGCGTAAAAATCGTCGAACCAACCGTTGTAAAACATCGTCCGTTCGGCAAAGCATTCGAGCCGCTCTTTTGCACGCGCTAAAATGCCCGCATCGGCGTCGATGCCGATCACACTGATATTCGGGAATCGTGAAAGAAATGCAAACGAATGACCGCCTTCGCCGAGCGTCGAGTCGCACATGACCGCTTCGGCGCCGCACGGGGCAAGCAGTTCAAGACATTCCTGCAGTAAAACAGGCGTATGAATCGCTTCCATGCGCTTTCCTCCCCTGCGCTAAAAAAAGATCGAGCCGAGCTCTTCCGCAGCTCCGCGGAACGACGCTTCGCTTTCCTCGATATAGTGCCGATAACTTTCCGCGTCCCACAGCTCGATGTATTTGCTGACGCCGAGCAAAACGCAGTCTTTGGAAAGCGCGGCATATTCGCGCAGACTTTGGGGGATCGAAAGCCGCCCCGATTTATCGAACTCAAGTTCCTGCGCCGGCGCGATAAACCTCCTGAGCACGAGGCGGTTTTTTTCGCTGAACGGAGACGCGGCTTCCATGAGTTTCGAAGAAACGGTTTTCCATTCTTCCGGAGTAAAAAGCCATAGGCAGCGGTCAAGAGCCTGCGTCACGATGAGCACATTTCCGGCAAGTTCGGAACGCAGTTTGGCGGGAAAGAGGATCCTCCCCTTTTCGTCAAGCGTATTCCGAAATTCTCCTGTCAGCATACTCATGCCACTGCCTACCACTTTTCCCCAGTAATTCCCACTTAGCAACTATTTTATAATAAAAATACCGAATGTCAACGGATAAAACGGCCTTTTCGCCAAAGAAATTTGCAATATACTCCGATTATCTATATAATTGTATCGTGGAATTCGAAAAACAATGATAAATACGCTCAACGAAAGCTCTCTCCACCGCTCTTTAAAATCGCTCTATGCGCTCGAAAAAGGATGCATGACGGAAGTCAATATCGCAGGAAAAATTTACGACGTCGTCGACGCTCACGGAAATATCACCGAAATACAGACACGGAATCTTTCGTCGTTGCTCGTAAAAACGCTCGGCGCGTTGAAAAGCGGGAGATACGTCAAGATCGTCTATCCCGTCGCGAGAGCCAAATACATCGAAGTTTATGACCAAAAAGGAGTACTTCTTTCGAAGCGAAAAAGTCCCGTCCGCGCTTCGATCTACAGCGTATTTCGCGAACTCACCGGACTCTATCCCGTGCTTTTAAAAAGACGATTTTCGCTCGACGTAGTCGAAATCGCGATGAGCGAAATCCGCACGCAAAGCGAAACGCCGGTACAGTCGCCGAACGGCCGGCGTCGCTTTTTAAAAAATTGGAACAAAACCGATAAGCGGCTCGAAACGATATTCGAAACGCACAGGTTTACAAAAGCGGCCGACTACCTTTCGCTCATCCCCGAATCATGCCTGCCTCGTTTTTGCGCCCGAGACATCGCATCTTCCCTCGCCGAAAACAAGGCTCTTCCCGCTTCCGCAAAAGCGCAAGCAAATCTCATGCTGTGGGTGCTTTCACACATGAACCTCATCGAAGCCGAAAACGACTTTTCCCGCCCAAGATATTATAGGATCAGATAAATAAATAGATTTCGAGTTTTCAAAACTCGAAATCTTCCAACCGTTTCGTGCATCGATTGAAGGGTGAGTTTGGAAAGTAAATAAAATTATGCTCACGGCGAGATTCCGACCGCGTTTCGAAACCGCTTGACGTGTGCGCGATGCGGCGTAGCAGCGGGAGACACGCGTGCGACTTTGTGCGTTCAGCTTGCGGAAGGGCGTTCGGCTTCGCCTCACTGACGAGTTTGCGACGCAAACTCGCGGTGTCTACGGAACGGTTGTTCGTTTTACGTGCCGCTTCCGCTGTGAGAGCCGCTACGTCTACAAAGGTTGTACGTCGGTCATTCTCGCCGGAAGCACAGCTTGATTAGCTGATACTTTCCAAACTCGATATTCAACCTAATAAAAAAAGCGGCACCCCGCAAGATGCCGCCGTATAAAAATCGGAATTATTGCACGCGAAAGCGCTTACCAGTTATCGGACATATCGTCTTCGTCGCGGTACTGCAAATCGTACAAGTCGGTGACGACACGGAGCGCATCGAAGTACACATAGTACGAACCGCGCGCAAGCACCGGATTGCAGTCGATTCTGAAACCGACGATGCGTAAGCCCGGGCGGCTGTTGTAAAACGCGCTCTGCTGTACGATGCCGTGCTCCCCGTCCGGAGAAGGCGGAACGACCGCCGTCATCTTTTTCCAGCCGCCGAAACCGAGCGTACCCATGTACAACTCATAATTACGGCCGAACATATCCTGTACGAGTACCCACAGATTATGATCCTGATTTCGACCGCACACCCACACGCTGATCGTCTTTGCAATGCCTTCGACCGGCAACGGGCGCACCGACGTGATGTAAAAGGAATTGACGCCTCGGCGGAAAAATTCGACTTTTACGCCGAAAACGAAAGAGTCTTCGTCTTCTTTGCCCTTATCCTCTTCAAGCGTATCTTTCATCGCGGGATTTCCGTCAAAAAGACGCGACGTGATAAAACCGTAATCCGAAGAAATCTTGACGTCCCACGAACCTTCGCGTTCAAATTTATCGACGTTTATTTCGCGGAGCGCCATCGCGGCGGAATCGGCTCCGATCGTTTCGGGAGTCGGTTCCAAGAGGCTCGAATTCTGGGCAAAAACAAAACTGCCTGCAAGTACGACACAAATCGTCAGTATAATTTTCTTCATTTATTTACCCTCCGAATTGCCGAAGTCCGCTTCTTTCAGTTCGTAACCGTCAAAGATATTAGCGAGCGCCCTCGTAACGTATTTCATCTGATCGAAGAAAATCGTATACGAATCGACGAACTCTTCGGGACTCGTGCGGATCCTAAAACCGATAAACGACATCGCATCCCGACCGCTGCTCGACCGCGAATGCTGGCGTATCCAGCCCGGCACCGACACGACGACGTTTCTCCATCCGTCGAATGCGAGATTGCCCGCAGGGAGTACGTGAACGCGTCCGTCGGCATCTCTGACAATGACATCGAGGAAATACATATAATGCGCTCCCCACACCCAAAAATCGATCTGCGTCACCGATCCGACAAAGGGGATTTCATACGCTTTTCCGTCTTTTACCGGATATACTTCAAACCAGTTGTCGCCTTTTCGCTTAAACGCGATCTGCACGCCGAGCACTTTTTGATTGTCCTTGCCGTCTTTCAGCAAGTATTTGAGCGAATTCGGGATACCGTCGAAGTACCCCTTTTTCGGATAACCGTCGGCGACATAGCGGCTCGCACTGACGTCCCACGTCCATCCGTTTTCACCTTCGCTGTTGAAGTTGTCGATCATAAACGATTCGGTGCTTTTTTGTGTCTGCAACGTATCTTGGCTGAAAGCCGGAGACGCAAACACTAAAAGCAGTCCGAAACACATAAAGACTACCAAGCCCTTTTTCATGCAAAACTCCTATAAAAACTTTTGCAGAAAGCATCGGCTTTCGAAAAAGTTTTTAGTCGTGCGCGAGAGCGCACAGTTATATAAACGAGTTTGCAACGCAAACTCGAAATACGAAACGACGGCGCTATTTCAGCCGGCGCTTCGTAACAACTCCTATAAAAACTTTTGCAGAAAGCATCAGCTTTCGAAAAAGTTTTTAGTCGTGCGCGTACTCGCAACAAGCGCGTCAGCGCGAAGTTTCGAGCGGAGCGCACACGTTAGATAAACGAGTTTGCAACGCAAACTCGAAATACGAAACGACGGCGCTATTTCAGCCGGCGTTTCGTAACAACTCATCCCATCGAAAATTGTCTGATTTTACAGACTACCATACTCTATTATCGGACGATTTTGTAAATTTGATTATACCGAAAGATATTATATTTTGAGATACGCGCTTTGTCAAATCGCTCGCGGGCAAGCGTTGCGGACAACCGTCATGGACAATTGAAGTTTTTCCGCAGTCGCTTACCTCGTAGATAAAAGGGAACTCAATGCAACTGCGTTCTACTTTTCCATCACGGTAAGCTTACAGTCCGATGATGTGTTCCTTGACTCCACAGCCGATAGTAACTGCCGTTTGTGTCGGCAAGCAGCGCATCGTGTGTACCCGCTTGTATGATCTCACCGTTTTTAAATACCAATATCCGATCGGCGGAGCGTATCGTGCTTAAATGATGTGCAATAACGAGCACCGTTCTGTGTGCGGCAAGTTCTGAAATCGCTTCCTGTATCAGCGCTTCGTTGACAGGATCGACATTGCTCGTCATTTCATCGAGGAGCAAAATGGGACTGTCCTTTAGAAAAGCGCGTGCGATGGAAATCCGCTGTTTTTGTCCGCCCGAAAGACCTGCGCCGCTTTCGCCGATACGCGTCCTATAACCGTCGCTCAGCGACATGATAAAATCGTGAATGCGCGCTTTTTTTGCCGCCGCAACAACCTCCGCTTCCGTTGCATCGGCCTTTCCGAGCCGGATATTTCCTTCGATAGTGTCCGCAAAAAGCTGTGTGTTTTGCATCACAATACTGACGGAAGAAAGCAGTTCGTCATAGCTCATATTGCGAATATCGGTATTTCCGATTTTGACGGTACCCGTAGCTGCATCCCAAAAACGAAGCAGCAGATTGGTTACCGTTGTTTTCCCCGAACCGGATTCTCCTACCAGCGCGGTGAGCGTATGTTCCGGCGTATGAAAAGAAATATCTTTCAGTGCAAAGCCGTCCGCTTCGTATGCAAAGCCGACCTTATCAAAGGTAACGGAAAATCCGTCCGGTTTTTCAGGCTCGGCAATTTCGATTACCGCAGGCGCTTCCGTGATTTTTTTGATACGCCGAAAGCTGTCCGCCGCTTTTAAGTAATTCGCCCAGTGCATTTCCATTGCGACAAAAGGCTTATAAAATTCTCTGCTTAAAACGATAAAAATCAAATATTCCGCTATCGACAACGATTTGCGTACAGTAAAGATAATGCCTGCCAAAGCCGTGAGCCAAAAAGCAAAATCGATAAAAAAGCCGTATACGGACAACACAGCCGCCTTGTTTTTAGAAGCATTTTTGCTGTGCGCGCCGAAGTCCTTCGTTGCCGCGGCAAGTCTTTCATCGAATTGCTTGCTTTCGGAAAAGGCTTTTAAAAGCGGAATACCCTTTACATATTCTACAAAGAGGCTCACCATATCGGCAAGACTGTTGCCTGTTTTTTCTTCAAGCATATCGGCTTTTTTTAATGCATGTGAAAGAAACAAAAGCGCAAACGGAAGAATGCCGAGCATAATCAGCGTCATAGCCGCATTTACGGAAAAAAGAAAGACAAGCAAAAGCAGTGACACAATAAAATCGGCGCACATCCGTGTCCATACATGCGCGACAATCATTTCCATATTGTCTACATCCCTATGGATAATCGTACCGATTTCTCCGAGCCGTTCGTTCGTATAAAAACCGAGCGAAAACGTTTTTAAGCGGTAAATGATTTTCGTCCTGATTTCGTACACAAGGTCAAAGCCCGCAAAATGTTTTTGCATATCCGCAATCATATTGCTGCCTCCCTTAATGAAAAGACACAGCGTAAGCAGCAGCCAATAGCCGTACAATCTTGCATTTCCCGTAAAAATCGCTTCCATCGCACGCAGCGTTAAAAGCATCATCGCCGTCCCCGACAACGCATACACGGTAAAACATACAATGCTGAACAAAAGTGAGCGCTTCCCCTTGCCGGTAAGCGTATTCCATATTTCTTTGATCATAGCGGTACCCCTTCTTTTATATTCCAGTGATCCACTCTATTTTGCTCGCTCACCATTTTTTGATAGAGCGCGCAGCGACGCATCAATTCTCTGTGCGTTCCGCTGTCGATGACCGCGCCCGCGTCCATTACGATAATTTGATCCGCATTTTGAATCGTATTCAAATGATGTGCAATTGTAATGACGGTTTTATCGCGGCTTAATGTTTCAATCGCGTCCTGTATTGCCGCTTCATTTTCGGCATCAACGGCGGCTGTCGCTTCGTCCAAAATGATGATCGGTGCATCCTTCAAAATCATCCGGGCAATCGAAATGCGCTGTTTTTCTCCGCCGGAAAACTTTACGCCCGCTTCCCCTGCAGCCGTATCGTAGCCTTTCGGCAACGACACGATAAAATCGTGAATGCGCGCTTTTTTTGCAGCTTCGATAATTTCATCTTTCGATGCGCACGGTTTTCCGATGCGAATATTTTCTTCTATGTTCAAATTGAACAAAAACGTTTCTTGCTGCACGATAGAAAAAAGCGAATTGACCTGTTTGTCCGAAAGGCTTTGCATATCCGTCCCGCCGATTCGAATGCTCCCGCTGTCCGGCTGCCAAAAGCCCATCAAAAGATTTGCAAGCGTCGTTTTGCCGCAGCCCGAAGAACCGACCAGCGCATTTTTACTTCCTTTTTTGAACGTCAGACAGATGTGCTTTAAAGTTTTTTGTGTGCCCTTGTATGAAAAATCTACCGCATTTATTTCTATATCGCCGTTTGGCACACTTGCATCGGAAACGGTATTCGACTCGGATGCTGCCGGATTTTTTTTCTCTGCTGCCGGAAACTTTACGTGCGCATCCGATGCGGATTTTTTTTCGAGAGGAGCGACATTGAGGATAGAGCCGATCCCCGCCATTGCCTGATTAAATACCACGCCGTAGTGCTGGAAGGTTGCCGTTTTTGCAACGGAAGAAGTAAAGGCTGCCCCAAAAATAACGCAGAGAATAAAACGCGCAGCAGACAGTGAACCTGAAGCCGACAGCCATATTCCGAAAATTATGACGAGGACAACGCCGGATTCCATAAAAAGATCTATCAACCCCATCGGTACGCTTATCCCCGTCATCGATTTTTTTACCCAATACACATAGTCTTTCGCCGAGCGGATTGTTTTTTCGGTTTTGCGCTCCTCTTTGCCGAACGCCTTTATCACGGAAATATTCGAAACATATTCCATGAGGTTTTCCTGCATTTCCTTTGTGCTTTGCGCAAAAATTTTAAAGTTTTTTTTCCACAACGGAGCGGACACGAGTTGCACAAATCCCATAAGAGGAATGCCCGCAATCATTAAAAGCGCAAGGCGCCATTCGATAAAAAGCATAACGGCAAAAATCAGTGCAGGCAGCAGCAGCGCCGCCGTAATTTCCGGTAAGCCGTGCGCCAGATACACTTCTACCTGCTCTACATCGTGTTCAACGATATTTGTAAGGTCGCCGGTTTTGCGCTCTTGAAAAAATCCCAAGGGCAGCTTTTTCAAGTGTTCGATAATCCGCATCCGCAAATCCGTCAGCGCATTGTATGCGGCCTCGTGCGCCTTCCATACAGCAAGATATCCGCATGCAGCTTTTAAAACAAAACATGCCAGCATTGCACCCGCATCGAACGCAATAAGCAAAAGCGAAAGCCGTTCCGAAAACGCCGAAGCGATCAAATGAATAATCAGCGCCTGCGGAATAAGATCGAGCGCAATTTTAAAACAGAGCGCAATATTGGAAATCCTGTTTTTTGCTTTTACTTGACGGACAAGTTTTTTTTGCTCCAACATATTCATCCTCCATAATTTTTCATTCATTGTATTTTAAATACCGAATATATATTCAGTTTTAAACAAAATAAAAAAACGGTTAAAAAAAATACCGTTTTTCAGAGCGAGTTTACCCCTTCATAATAGCATTGCGTTACGAGGCGCAGCAGTTCTTTTGCTCTTTCCTGCGTTTTGTAATGGCGCGCAACTTCCAAAAGACTCTCGGTAAAATTGGACGCAAGAATATGAATGAGCATATTATGATAAACACGCTTCGTTTTTTTGGAAAGCTCACGCTTTATATGGGCGCCGAGGGAAGCAATCATTTCCCCTTTTGCGTTTTCGTATTTTGTCCCGCAGCTTTTATCCATCAAGATGACAAAAACCTTGTGGTGTTTCAACAGCTCCAGCAGATAGCCCTCGGCAATATTTTCATATCGTTCGGAGGGTAAACCCCTTGCCGCTTCTTCTTCCTTAATGATCCGCTGAAAATCGACAGGAACGGATGCGGCGATTTTTTCAAACAACTCTTTTTTATTTTTAAAATAAGTATAAATAAGGCCCACAGGGATGTCCGCTTTTTCCGCAATGTCCTGCATTTTTGCGCTGCGGAAGTCTTTTTCGTAGAAAACTTCAATTCCGGCGTGAAAAATGCGGTCGTAGATTTCTTCTTTTAGAACTTGCGGCATTGTAAAGCGCTCCGTTCAAAACAGAATTAATATTCAGTATTAAATTACACTTTTTTCCAGATACTGTCAAGAGCTTATCGCATAGAATTCACAGCTTCAGTATGAAAATCGCTAAAGATAGTTCTTCGAGATGTCCTTTACCCTAATAAAACCGTCGCAAAATTCTTGAACGAAAAGCCGCAGCGCGGTACAATACGACAGACGATGCTGATTAACGGCACAGTCCGGCAAGGAGCATTCGATATGGCAAGCATTCAATATAAACTTACAAAATTTTTATTTAAGAGTCTTGTGCGCCCGATGATGAAAAAAGCCGCCGCCGACCCTGAAAAATTTCTTCAAGAACAGTATAAAGCACGGCAAAAAAAGAAACTCGCGCTTTCGGATCTTCACAAAAAATACGACTTCGATGAAAAGACGGCAGGCGGAATCCCGTATTACGCCGTACACAGCCGCGATAAAAATTGCTGCGGTACCGGCGCGCAAAAAAAGCTCGTGCTGTACTTTTTCGGCGGCGGCTTTGTCATGTCAGGCGATGCCGGCGATTTCGATTTTGCGCAGGATATGGCCGATCAAACGGGAGCCGACGTGTGGATCGTATGGTACAAACTTTTCCCCGAAACGACGGGCAAAGAGCTTATCGAATCGATTATCGGCGTTTATAAAGAAGCGCTCGGCTTATACGAGGCCAAGGACATCGCCTTTTTCGGTCTGTCGTCCGGCGGCTCTTTGTGCCTCGACATTTGCGCGTACATTACCGAGCAAAAAATCGCCCTTCCGCTTCCGGGCAAACTCATTCCGTTTTCGGCTACGATCCAAATGCCGCCGACAAGTGCGCAGCTTGACGATATGAAGCGCATCGCAAAAAAAGATGCGATGTTTACTGCAGAATATGTTGAGGCCGCATCAAAGATGATGTCGCTCTGCGGCGCGCTCGGTTTTTTAGGGAATTCCGTCGCATACAGCTGGAGAGGATTTCCGCGCATAGCGGCGTTTTACGGAACGGACGAAATCTATTATGCCGAACTCGACGCCTTTAAGCAAAAATGCGAAGCGGACGGCGTTGCACTCGAAACCCATATCGGAAAAGGCATGATGCACACGTGGGCTGCCGCGCCCTGGCTTCCCGAAGCGAAAGAAGCGCGCAAGATCATCTATTCTTATGTAAAAGAAAACTGAATCATATTTGCCCGAGCTTTTCCAACTCGCTTGCGATATCACCGTTTACGCAAATCGTGCGGCTGCGGATTTGGTGCGGGCAAAGCTTTCGCCCTGCCCTTCAGTTCCGCGGTTTTATAAACGAAAAAAAGCGATGAGATGCGGAATCGCGGGCTTGATTCAACGGTTTTTTATACTTCTGTAATTTGTCATGCTCAGGCGGATATGCCGTCAGTATGAGATTGCCGTTCACATATTCTCCCAAAAACACATCGCTGTATTTTTCCAATCCCTGTTTTTTAATTTCTTCAATCAGCCATTCTTCATCCTTGCCTATCACGTCCAGAATATCCTCTTGCAGCTGCCCGTCTGTTATCAGCGGGAACTTCGGGTTGGCTTCTCCGTGATGTATAACGATCAATTGACCGTTTTGCTCCACAAAAGCTCTTTTTACGTCTTTTGTCGAATAAACATTTTTTGTTCGCAGCTTAAAAGAAATATCATGAGCGGATAAACCCGCCTTTTCACAATTTTCAATATTGATTTTACCGTCATCGATAATTATTAATGCTTTCCCGTCTATGACCTGTTTCGCTTTTACATTATGCGTTTTGATCCATTTCAAAGTCAATATAAGCACACACCAAATACATAAAACGCCTATATAATCCAATAATCGAATATTATTATTATAAATCACGCCGCCGATAATACCGCCGAGCACGTAATTCTGCACTTGATCACTGGCAGATGAAGGTGCCAAATTTCCCTTTCCCGAAATATTTATTATCATTATCAAAGCAAAAAAACCGATTAATAATTTTATTGCCACTAAAACAAATCCGTTCATAATTTCCCCGCGGTATCCGTATTTTTCTCCGAACCGCACTCTATCACAATCATTGCATCTTTTCCAGTACGCTTCCTATGTCACCGTCTATGCATATCGAGCGCTCGCGGATTTCGTCGGGACAGAGCGCTTCGCCGTAATTGATGCACGCGTAAAGCGAACGCGGGTTGTCGGCGCACATGCGCCAAAACGGATATTTGATAATGCCGGGCGTATTCGAACCGACGCCCAATTCCAAAAAGAGGATTTTTTCGTTTTTATGCGCCGCGATAAAGTTGCCGTAGCGTTCGGAGGCTTCGTGCCAGCCCTCGTCTTCCACGAAAGTCGAATCGCTTCGAAGGTTCATCGACATCGGTTTTCCGCATCTCGGACAGTACGGGATCAAATCGGACGGAATGCGCATGTCTTTTTGCGTTTCGACCATTTTGCGGACGGCCTCTTCGTTGTTGTAGGTTTTGTCGTGGCAGGGAACGGAACACTGCCATAAGCCGTAATCGCCCTGCGTGTAAAAGAGCCGCGTCTTATCAAAGCCCGCTTTTTGAAAGCAGTGATCGACGTTCGTCGTCAGCACAAAATAATTTTTACCGGCCGTCAGCTTACGCAGATTTTCGTAAACCGCTTTCGGCGCGTCGGTGTAGCGGTTTATCATAATATAACGGCTCCAGTACGCCCAAAATTCTTCGAGCGTTTTAAACGGATAAAATCCGCCCGAATACATATCGGTAAAGCCGTACTTTGCGCGAAAGTCCGAAAAATATTTTTCAAAGCGATCGCCCGAATAGGTAAATCCCGCCGAAGTCGAAAGACCCGCCCCCGCTCCGATGAGCAGTGCATCCGCTTTGGAAAGCGCTTCGTTCAGCCGCTCAATGAGCGGTAAAGATTCATTTGTAAATTCCATAATCTTTTCCAGAATCTTTTTCTATAAAAAATTTAACAAGCCTGCATGCTGTTTTTTCACCTTTTCTTTTTTTCATTTTGCAGTCAGCCTGTTAAAATGAATATCCATCAGAACCTCTCCGTACTTCTTATACAAAAACAGCACAAAAATCTAGTGTTTTCTACGGTATGTACTTTAGCGATGTATTGCAGCGGTGTTATCAACGACAATAACCGCAAATCTCCGCGGACGGCTGAAAAATAAACACGACTGCTTGCTGCCAATTGAACAATATACGGCGTATACGCGGCACAGCATCATTACAAGTGTGCTTGATTATCTAACGATTGACAGTTCGCCGCACGTTATGAGAAAATCAAATCGGTCAAAAGGGTATCGGAAAATTTGGGCAGCACAAGAGCACTTTGCTCTAAGTTATATATTGAGAGAGATAGATGAGACTGTGGCATCAAGATATGATCAGCGAACTCCCGCGGCAACAACTGTTGGGACAACATAGGGAGTGTTGTGCATTGCGCGGAAACGGCTGGGGCAGGCCGCATGCAACTGTCAATTATGTTTTTCGTTATTCACCCTATCTGCTTTATTGTTATCACCGGCTCATTATGGCAGAGATGAATCGGCGAGGCTACAGGGTCAGTCCCGAATGGTTGGACAAAGACTATCGCGGCAGGAGATGTCCGGCATATAATAATTTAGCGGTCATCGAAGTACCCAATCCCATATATACCGAACATGATGATCGCTATTATCGAGCCTGTCTCAAGAATTTGGAAACCAAGGGAATTCATTTGGATTACTATTGTGGGGCTCCATTATAAAAAGAAAGTCATTGTTCATCGTTTTTTTTCTCCGGAGGTTTCCCTCACTGCGTTCGGGCCGCTACGTCCGCTGTTCCGCTTTCGCTCCATTCCTCCACTTCGTTCCGGAACGCCTTCGGCGCAGCTCCCATCGCTAACCCTTTCAATATCTTTTTTTGCTCTTACAGCAACAAAGCTCTTTAAACAAGAATCTACCGAATCAATCTTCTAAACCAAGCATCCAAAAAATTCATTTGTTTTTCAGTATGAAACCGATGCTCTCCGTCAGCAAAAACCGTTAAGTCCGCGTGTATTTTATGTGCAAAACTTGTCATCGTTTCCACGGAAGTCATATCGTCTTTTGCTCCGTACAGAATGCAGGCAGGAGCATTCCATGTTATGGGATTCTTTCTGACAAAAGAAAGATATTCCCACGATAAGACTTCGCCGAACTGAATGTTGATGACTTTTTTCAGTCTAAGTTCTTCTTCAGATACCCTTGCCCTTTTCATCATATGTAAAATTACGTTTTCCATATCGACAATGGGCGAAATAAACAGCGCTTTTTTGATCGGCTTTTTCGATAAGGACAACATAGAAAAGTAAGCCCCTATGCTGTTTGCAATCAATAAGATTTCATTATATTTCGGAATAAGGGAATCAAAATAGTTTTGAAATTCTTCACCGGCCAGCCAAGGTAATTCCGATTTATAATCAAAACCTGTAACGTCATAAGCGTCATTAAAAAACTTTTTATAATGATCGGCTTCATCTATGGAACCGTCTTTTCCGTGCACATATATAACAGCGTTTTTCATTCAAATGCCTCTGCAAAATTCAAAGACAACTTCTTCCGTATTCTAAACGAAATAAAGATTGCGCTCAATACTTGTAACCGTATCTATTTAGGATCACCTCGTTTCGTACGGCTATATAGCCGGAACCGGAATTATGGGCATCTCTGAAAGCTCGGTCAGATTTTTAGAGGTGCTGTCGAAATTATATAAAAAATTGCTTGCATAACAAGCGCTCCGAATGTTACACTGTGCGCTATGCCCGAACTCGACATACATGCATTAAAAACGGAACTCAACCCCGAACAGCTGCGCGCCGTCACGACGATCGCAGGTCCTATTTTGATCATCGCCGGAGCGGGAAGCGGTAAAACGAGAGTCATCACGTACCGCATCGCCCACATGCTCGATGAAGGCATTCCGCAAAGCGCGATCCTTGCGCTGACCTTTACGAATAAAGCCGCGCGCGAAATGGAAGAGCGTGTCAAATCGTTGACGGGCAAAAAACTGCAAAACCTCACGGTATCCACGTTTCACGCATTCGGCGTGCGCATCCTCAGGCAGGACATCGACAAATTGGGCTGGCGGGAAAATTTTTCGATTTACGACGAAACCGACAAAGCCTCCCTTATCAAAGAAAGCGCGCGGGAACTGCAATTCACATCCGATGCGCTCGACTTATACAAAATCGCAAACCTTTTTTCAAACATAAAAACCGGGCGAAAAAATTGGGAGACGGCAAACGATATGTACCGCGCGCTCTACGAATCGTACGAGCAGGGATTGAAGCTGTACAACGCGGTCGACTTCGATGATCTCATCATGCTGCCGATCTGCCTGTTCCATGAACACCCCGACGTGCTCGCAAAATACAGAGCACGCTACACGTACATCATGGTCGACGAATTTCAGGACACAAGCCGGCAGCAGTACGAGCTCATGCGTCTTCTTGCCGATAAAAACATTGCAGTCGTCGGAGACGACGATCAGTCGATCTACAGCTGGAGAGGCGCCGATTATCAAAACATCGTACAGTTCGAAAAAGATTTTCCGGGTGTCAAGGAAATCCGCCTCGAGCAAAACTACCGTTCGACCGAAACGATTTTAAGCGCGGCGAACGGCGTCATATCGCACAACACGAACCGCAAAGACAAAAAGCTGTGGAGCGGCAACGGTTCGGGAAAGCCTATCGAACTCTTTATGCCGGAAAACGAAAGCGCCGAAGCGGATTTTATCGCTGAAAGCATTCAAGGCATTGCGATGGAAGAGAGGCGCACATACGACGATTTCGGCATACTCATGCGCGCAAACTCGCAGAGCCGCGCGATCGAAGAAGCCCTGCTCCAAGCGAACATTCCCTATACGATGAGCGGCGGCACGAGTTTTTTCGAACGGCTCGAAATAAAAGATATCGTAAGCTATCTGCGCGTCGCGGCAAATCAAAGCGACGACATCAATCTGCTTCGGATCATCAATACGCCGCGGCGGGGCATCGGACGGAGTACGATTTCGGCAATAAACGAAACGGCCAAGCAAAATGCGAGCACGCTGTGGGATGCGATCCGCTATCTGCAAAAAGATCCCGCAGGAGCGCTTTCCGATTCGGCAAAAAAATCGCTCGGAGAATTTATCGATACGATCGAAGGTGCGAGGGCGAAGCTTTTCGGCGGTCGGGGGCTTGCAAACAAAGTGCGCGAACTCATCGACGACGTGCAGTACCGCGACTACATCATCGGCGAATTTCAAAAAAACGAAAAAGCGGTGCGCTTTAAGCTGCAGAATATCGAAACCCTGCTCATGTCTATCGAAACGTGGGAAAACAATCCCGACAATTTCGATCCGAGTCTGTTCAATTATTTGAACCGCATTACGCTTTTGAGCCGCGACGACATCGAAGACGACGGCGGCAAAGGCAAAGTCAATTTGATGACGATCCACGCGTCGAAAGGCCTCGAATTTCCCGTCGTATTTATCGCCGGAGCGGAAGAAGGGCTTATGCCGCACGCGCGTTCGGTCGAAGAAACGGACGGAGGTGTCGAAGAAGAACGCAGACTTTTTTACGTCGCGATTACGCGCGCACGGGACAAATTATTGATTACGTCGTGCCAAAAGCGGAGGCGCATGCAGGCGACGGTCGAATGCACGCCCTCGCGTTTTCTCGAAGAGATACCGGAAAATCTCGTCGAATATCACGAAGTAAAAAAAACGGAGCCGGTGAGCGAAGATAAAGCGCACGATTATTTTGCCGACATGCTGAAAAAGCTCAAAAGCTGAAATCTCAGGCGGTGCAGCGTGTGCAATACGCGGGAACGAACCGGCGTGCGTGCGGCGTGTACGCTCGCGCGCCTGCAGCACACACGGGAGCACGCGATTCGTATGAGCGGGAGTCCCATGTGCGAAACGGTCGCTCACCGGCGGAAACTCCGTCGTTCGCCGCGGCGCAAATAGGGCACATCTTCTACAATTCGGACGGCGGCGTTATGCGGTAGAGTTCGACATTCGCGTCTTGAAAATTCGACGAACACAGATACTTACCGTCGCTTGAAATGCCGAGCCCCGTCGGCTGATTGCCGCCTTCCACCTCCTGCACGATTTTCCACGAGTCGATATCGATGACGGAAAGCCTGCCGTTGACAGGGCTGCGTTTCGTGTAATCTTCGGGATCGTTCGGTCCGCGGGAAGAAACGAAAAGATAGCTGCCGTAAAGGGCTATCGTATTCGGATTGGAAAAAACGCGTATCGAACGCGCAATCGTAAATTTTATTAAATCGATTTCATATACCGAACAGTGATACATATCGCTCACATAGGCTTTCGTTTCGTCGGCACTTATAACGATATGGCGCATCGCCCCTTTTTCTTTTTCGATCGCTTGTATGAGAGAGCCCGATTCGGTATCGAATTTTTGAATGACACCGCCGCCGAAACACAAAACGATGAGAGAGGCGCCGCCTGAAGTAAACGCCGTTCCGCGAGGCTCTCTTCCCGTCTTGAGCGTACGCACGAGGCTTCCCGTTTCGTAGTCGATGAGGCTTACGGTATTCGACACCCAATTCGAAACGGCAAGCATATTTTTTTCCCTCGACCACGAAATGAATTTCGGCCAGACGCCGAGCGTTTTGATTTCCCTTCGGTACGCAAAACCCGGCCACGCGTATTCGTAGATATAACCGGTCGTCATCTGCGAAATAAAAAACGCGTTTTTTGCGGCGACGAACAGAGCTTCGGCAAAACCTTTTTGCGCCGAACGCGGGGGATAAATCGTACGCACACTTTGATCGCCGGTCTGTACAATTTGAAATCCTGCATCGTCGAGGAGCGGCAGGGCTATGCAGCTTCCGTCGGGAGAAAAGACGACCTGCTTCGGCTGCTTTCCGCACGAAACGGTATGCAGTTTTGTGAGGATCGGAGGCTCCTGCGGTTTTGCACTTTCTCCGGCAGCGAAAGACACGGCGCACAATAAAACCGAAAGCGAAAAAATCATCCGCACTTTTTTGGTCGCCATGTACCCTCGCTCACACGCGGTATTTTATTTTTTTGCCGGTGCCTTCGTAATATTTTTTTCGAAGCTCCGTCACCGTATCGTCTGCGATATAGTCGTCGAAGTTCATCATGCGGTCGATGACGCCGTTCGGCGTGATTTCGACGATACGGTTTGCGATCGACGAAATGAATTCGTGATCGTGGCTGTTGAACAGCACAACGCCCGGAAAATCTTCAAGCGCGTTGTTGAGACTTTCGATCGCTTCCAAATCCAAATGGTTTGTCGGATCGTCGAATATGAGCACGTTCGCATTTTGCAGCATCATCTTCGAAAGCATGCACCTCACTTTTTCGCCGCCGGAAAGCACTTTGACCGGCTTCAGCGATTCATCGCCGCTGAAGAGCATCCTGCCTAAAAAACCGCGCACGTAAGCATCGTCCTGTTCTTTCGAATACTGTTTGAGCCATTCGGTGATCGTCAAATCGTTTTCAAAATAGCCGGTCGTGTCGCGCGGCAAGTAGGAATAACTCGTCGTCTGCCCCCAAAACACTTCGCCCGAATCAGCCTTTTTTTCGCCTGCGATGATGTCGAAAAACGCCGAAATGGAATTGTGTTCGATGCCGACGAAAGCGACTTTATCGGTGCGGTTTACGATGAGCGAAAAATCTTTCAAAAGCTCGACAGCGTCGGCAGCGTAATTGAGCTTTTTCACTTCGAGCGTGTTGTTGCCGATGGCGCGCTCTTGGGCAAAGTGAATGTACGGAAATTTTCTGCTCGTGACGGGAAGCTCTTCGAGGGCAAGCTTATCGAGCACTTTTTTGCGGCTCGTCGCTTGCCGGCTTTTCGCCGCGTTCGACGCAAAGCGCTGAATAAATTCTCTCAAGTCCGCCATCTTGTCTTCGCGCCGTCTCGCTTGATCTTTCGCCTGCTTTTGCAGCATTTGGCTCATCTGATACCAAAAATCGTAATTGCCGGAAAACTGCGTGATCTTTCCGTAATCGATATCGCAGACGACCGTACACACCGTATTGAGAAAGTGGCGGTCGTGGCTGACGACGATGACGATGTTTTCAAAGTCGAGCAAAAAATTTTCGAGCCACGTAATCGATTCGATATCGAGACCGTTCGTCGGTTCGTCGAGCAGCAGTATGTCGGGATTTCCGAAAATCGCCTGCGCGAGGAGGACGCGCACTTTTTGGCTTTCGTCCAAATCGCGCATCGCTTTGTCATGATATTCTTCTTCGAGACCGAGGCCGGAAAGCATCTGTTCGATTTGATTTTCCGCTTCGTAGCCGCCGAGTTCGCCGAACTCCGCTTCGAGTTCCGACGCTTTGATACCGTCTTCTTCGGAAAAATCCGCTTTCGCGTAGATTTCGTCCCGCGCCTTCGTGCATTCGTAGAGTTTCGGATAACCCATCATCACCGTTTCTTTGACGGAATAATCGTCGAACGCAAAGTGGTTTTGCTGCAAAACGGCCATACGCTTTCCCTGCGCCATAGCTATGGTGCCGGTATCGTGTTCGAGTTCTCCCGAAAGCACTTTCAAAAAAGTCGATTTTCCGGCTCCGTTCGCGCCGATAATGCCGTAGCAGTTGCCCGGCGTAAATTTCACATTGACGTCTTTAAACAGCGGCTTGTCGCCGAATTTGACACTGACATCGGATACGGTTATCACTCACAGCTCCCTTGATAATATAAATAAATTGAACGGCGAATTTTAAAAATAGTAATTAATAAAAACAATCAGCGCTCTCCGTGTGCACGGACTTCGGCGCACACGATCGCGCGTTATTTTTTCCCGAACAGCGATTTGATTTTATGCCACAAGCTCTGCGACTGCAAACCTTTTTTGCTTTCGTCGTAGCGCTGCACACCGCTCCTCTTTTTCGCAGCCGACGGTTTTTGTACGTTTTGTCTTCCCCTCTCGAAAGAAGAGCGGGAAGCACCCTGCCCTTTCGCCGAGTCGTTTTTGCGGCCGGTTTTTGCGCGGTCTTTTTTCGAAAACGGCTTTGCGCCCTTCGATTTGGAAGAAGAGCCGCCTTTGCCGTCCGTGAGCGCCGAAGCGGACTTTGCGTATTTTTCTTTATAGAGCTTCATGCGCTCTTCGAAAGACATACTCTGAAGCTTTTCCGTGTCGTCTTCGGTAAAGCGCTCTTTTCGAAACGCCGGTTTCTCGGATGCGCTTCCCGTCTTTCGTCTGCCGCGGCTTCCGCTTCGCGCATCGCTTTTTTTCGAATCGCGTCTTCCGGAAAACTTTCCGCCTCCCGTTCCGCCTCTCCGCGAAGAAGTTCGGCCGCCGTCGTAATCTTCGCGCCAATTTTCAGTTCTGATATACACGCCTTCGCTCGCATCGCCTCCGAGCATCGATGCATCGGCGACGCGCGAAGGAATCTGCATTTCTATATAACGTTCGATAGCCGGAAGATTGTATACGTCCTGTTCGCTGCAAAACGTGTACGCTTTGCCCGTCTTGCCTGCGCGGGCGGTACGTCCGATGCGATGCACGTAGTTTTCCGATTCGTTCGGCAAATCGTAATTGACGACCATCGCCAAATCGTGCACGTCGATACCGCGCGCGGCGACGTCGGTTGCAACGAGGATCGAAACGCTTCCGTCTTTAAATCGGTTCAGCACTTGCAGCCGTTTCGCCTGCGGCAAATCGCCGATGATGAATTCGCTTTTAAAACCGTTTTTGACGAGCCGCTTTGAAACGACTTCACACGAACGTTTCGTATTGCAAAAGACGAGCACGCTTTCGGGCTTTTCTTTTGAGAGGATGCCGACGAGCAGTTTCATCTTTTCGTCGCTCGAAACGTGCAGCAGTTCCTGATCGATTTGTTCGACGGTGATAGTATCCGATTCGATCGTAATCTCTTTCGCATCCCGTGTGTATTCCCATGCGAGATTTTTTACGTATGAATTGAGCGTCGCGGAAAAAAGCATCGTTTGGCGGTCTTCCGCTCTCGGCAGCACTTTGAGCAGCGTGCGCAAGTCGGGGTAAAAACCCATATCGAACATACGGTCGGCTTCATCGACAACGAGAAAACCGACGTTCGACAAGTCGAGCTGGCGGCTTTGCTGAAGATCGATCATGCGGCCGGGAGTACCGACAATGATGTCCACTCCTTTTTTAAGGGAAGCGATCTGCCGCTCATAGCCGACGCCGCCGTAAAAACTGAACGCTTTCAGCTGCGTTCCGCTCGTCAATTTTTTCGCTTCTTCTTCAACCTGCACCGCAAGCTCGCGTGTCGGAAGCAGGATGAGCACTTTTTTGCCCGCATTGTCCGGAGAGGCAAGGAGTTCCTGTAAAATGGAAACGAGGTACGCCGCCGTCTTGCCCGTTCCCGTTTGCGACTGAACATATAAATCGGATCCGTCGAGCGCCGTTTTGAGTACCGCTTCCTGAACCGGAGTGCACGTCACATAGCCTGCCGCTTCGATGCCTTTGAGCAGGTCTTCGTGCAAATTAAATTCGGTAAAATCCATATCTTTTTACTATATACTTTTTCCTTCGTTATGTATAGTATTGCGCTTATGCCGACGGAATGCAAAGACGACTATCAAGCCCAACTGTTTTCAAACCGACTCGTAAAGCGCTTGAGGCACCTTCGAAAATGGGCACGCAAAAACGGCGTCACTTGCTATCGCGTGTACGACCGCGATATACCGGAAATCCCGATTTCGGTCGATCTCTACGAATTTTTGCCGGACGAAATCGGAGACAAAAAAAGCGCCGCCCGTTTTACCGCAGACGAATTCGCACGCCTTTCTGAAAACGATGCCGGGGTACAGGCGGAAATCGCTTCGAGGAGCGCCCTCGTCATCTGCCTGTACGAGCGCCCGTACGAAAAAGCGGAAGCCGAAGAGAGGGCGTGGCTTTCCAAAATTGCACAGGCGGCAAGCGCCGTCGTCGGTACGGCGGAAAATCGCATCGTCGTCAAAACGAGAAAACGCGATAAGGGCGGAAGCCAATACGCAGAAGACGTAAACGACATACAAAGCGCAGAGTACATCGAAGGACTCATACAGGAGTGCGCGTCTCTTTTCCGCATCTCTATAAGTTCCCGCATCGACAGCGGACTTTTTTTCGATCACCGTCCCCTCCGTGCCCGAGTCCGCGAAAACGCGAGCGGAAAATCGGTATTGAATCTCTTTTGCTATACGGGCTCTTTTTCCGTCTACGCCGCCGAAGGAAACGCGTGCCTCGTCGATTCGGTCGATTTGTCGAACACCTATCTCGAGCGCGCAAAAGAAAATATGCGCTTAAACGGTTTTTCCGACGAAAAAAAATACCGCTTTATCCGCGCGGACGCCGCCGAATTCATCTTTCAAAAAAAAGCAGTCGGCGAACGATACGATATCATTATTCTCGATCCTCCGACGTTCAGCAATTCGAAGATGACGGATACCGTACTCGATCTCGTAAAAGATTGGCCGCGCTTCGTAAACGGCTGTATCGCCCTGCTTGCAAAAGGAGGCGTGCTCTATTTTTCGACGAACGCCAAACGCTTACGCTTCGACGAAAGCCTTATCGAAACGCCGGCGAACGGAGGCGATGCATATGGAAAGAGTGCGGGCAAAAAAGACGCGACAGGGGGAAACAATTCGCACGGAAGCGGTGCAAGTGAAAACGCAATCACGGTGCGCGACATCACCGCTTCGACGATCCCCGAAGACTTTTTACAAAAAAAGCCGCACCGCGCGTGGGAAATCCGCAGGAATTGAAACGTGGGAAGGATTAAAATTCATCGAAGAAACCACAGGAGGTAGTGATAATGCCTAACCTATCACAGATAAAGCGTCAGCGGATGCTGGATTTTTTGGCGCAGATCAAAGAGGAACACAAGGACGATGATGCCATGCTCATTGCCCTCGGCGAAATCGAGAGTGAATTAAACGCCAAGAAGTACGGCCTCGTCTGGGAACAGCATGAAGAAGCCGTGGACGTTAAAATGCGTACCCATATACCCGTCTTCAAAGAAGACACGGACAGAGAAATCACCACTGCAGAAGGCGAAGTCTATAATTTTCTCCTTGAAGGCGATAATCTCCATAGTCTGCGACTGCTGGAGAAAACGCACAAGGGTCGTATCGATGTGATTTACATTGATCCTCCGTATAATCGCGGAAAAGATGACTTTGTATATGACGATAATTATGTCGGCACAGAGGATTCCTTTAAACACTCGAAATGGCTATCTTTTATGGAAAAACGACTGCGCATAGCATATTCTCTTCTCTCAGAGGATGGTTTAATGTTTGTTTCCATAGATGATAATGAGCAAGCTGCACTCAAAAATCTCATAGATGAGATTTTTTCGGAGGACAACTTCATTATTGCAATGCCTCGCATTACAAAGAAAAGCGGAAAAACAACTGGTTCTTTTTCAAAAAATCACGATTATGTGTTGGTTTATACGAAGCAAAACAAAGATATTTTTGTTATGGAAGAACACATTGATCCTGCATTCCAATACGAGGATGAATGGGTCGAAGAACGTGGGAAATACAAATTGAACCAAGCACTCGACTACGACAGTCTCTCGTATAGTGCCAGTCTGGATTATCCCCTTACGGTTGAGGGCGAAACTTTCTACCCGGGTGGCAATATTTCCGCGTGGCAAGAACGACAGAATGGAAACCACAGAAGAGCTGATTGGGCTTGGCGGTGGAATCAAAAACTCTTTGATTTTGGCTATAAAAACGGCTTTGTTGTGATTAAGCGTAAGCCAGATGGAAGCGCAAGAATATATACAAAGACCTATCTGAACGCTCGAATTGAAAAAGACGAAAATGGCGAATACTCTATTGAATATGTGAAGCGAACCAAGCCACTTAGTTCTATTGGGCTTATTGAAAATCAGTATTCCAATGATAACGCAAAAAAGGATCTGGCTATTTTCGGATTGAAAGATGATTTTGATTATTCAAAGCCTGTTGAGTTGATTAAGCGTTTGATTAAGAACCACTATAATAAAAACGCTATTGTCCTCGACTTCTTCGCTGGAAGCGGAACAACGGCACAGGCTGTGCTGGAATTAAATATCGAAGATGGTGGGCAGCGCACGTTTATTCTGTGTACCAATAACCAAAACAACATCTGCGAAGAAGTAACCTATAAACGCTGTAGCGATATCCTTACTACATACCATTATGAAAACAGTAGTCGGACTGTTTTGTTGGAGCGAAAGATAAAAATATCAGATTTTAAAGACTCCACTATTCCTGACGAGATAGCAGCAATAAAGGCTGAATATAAATCAGAGTATAAAAAATTTGCAACTGAAATTAAAGATGCCTATTTGTATTTTTATGGCGTTACTGTTTTTCAAGAATATACAGGCCTCCCCGCCAATCTGAAATATTACCGCACGGATTTTGTTTCCAAGGATGAGGAAGACCTGTCTGACGCTCTGCTCAACCATATTGCCGAGATGATTCAGTTGGAGCATGGCGTAAAGCTGGACGCCCAGCATTACATCATGATATTGGACGACGACGAAGCGGATGCCCTCGCCGCACAGTGGAACGAATACACAAATGTTAAGGCTCTGTATGTCTCCAAGAACGTGCTGTTCACCACAGAGCAGAATGCGCTGTTCCGAGATGTGGAGATACATATCATACCGGACTACTACTTCAATTTTGAACTGAGGGAGGTGGGAGAAACATGGTAACAGGACTCACACTCAACCTGTTTGATTTTCAGGAACAAGCCGTGCTGCAGTTGCTCGACATGACTATGGACAACCGCAGCAAGCAGACCATCGTGGTCAAATCGCCTACAGGCTCCGGCAAGACGATTATTCTGATCGGCTTTGTGGACGAGTATTTGAATAAAGTTAATGCCAATACTGCCATCATCTGGCTCTGCCCCGGCAAGGGCGATCTGGAAGAACAGAGCCGCCAGAAGATGCTGAAGGCGGCTCCGCATCGAAACGCACAGAATCTGTTCGATGCGCTCCGTAATGGATTCCCGCCTGAAAGCACTACCTTTATCAACTGGGAGCTTGTAACGAAAAAGGGCAATACCGCTATCCGTGACAGCGAACGCAAGAATCTGTATGACCGCATTGCCGAGGCACATCGCAGCGGTATGGACTTCATCGTTATCATCGATGAGGAGCATTCCAACAATACTGCCAAGGCAAAGGATATTATCGATTATTTCTCTGCAAAGAATATCATCCGCGTCAGCGCAACGGCTGTGGAGAACAAGCGGTACGAGTTTATAGAAATCGATGAAATGGATGTCATTGACGAAGGGCTGATAACTAAAGCGCTGTATATCAACGAGGGCATCGAGGATAATATGGAGATTACGGACGATTACGATTATCTCCTCGATCTCGCAGATGCCAAGCGCAAGTCTATCGCCGCGCGGTACAGTCAAGTGCTGCCGGAGGGTAAAATCATCCGTCCGTTGGTGCTGATCCAGTTTCCTAACGGTCAGCCGGAAACCATCCGCGCCGTGGAACGCAAGCTGGAATCGATGGGCTACACCTACGATAACGGCATGGTGAGTATCTGGATGAGCGAGGACAAGCGTGATCTCCCGGACAATCTGACAGAGAATGACGCTACGCCTGTATTCCTCCTTATGAAACAGGCCATCAGCACGGGATGGGATTGTCCCCGTGCTAAAATCCTCGTCAAGCTGCGCGAAGGCATGAGTGAACAGTTCGAGATACAGACCATCGGTCGTATCCGCCGTATGCCGGAGGCAAAGCACTATGACGATGATCTGCTGGACTTCTGCTATGTCTATACCTTTGATGAGAAATACAAGGCGGGTCTGCTGGCAACGATGGATAAGGCTTATGAGACAAGACGCCTGTTCCTGAAGCAGAAATGCAAGACGTTTACGCTGGAGAAGGAATATCGTGACCTCGATTTTGACGGTCTCGGTGAGCGTGAGGTGCTGAACCGCATTCATGATGCGCTGGTTGAAAAATACCATCTCGGTACAGATAAACAGCGCAACAGAATGCTCCTCGAAGGAAACAGCTATGTAATCGGGGATGAAATACTCGGTCAGGCTCTCCACGGCATTTTCGTCCGCACAGACATGGTTGCCGAGGCTACTTCCTATTATGGTACCCGCGAGCGTGTGGATACACATAAACACGGTATGCAGCTACTCCACAGCACGGACGCAATCAAGACGGCAATCGGTCTCTCCACAGGCAAGGTAAAAACTATACTGGAGCGGCTGTTCCGTAAAGGCGGCAATCCGAAGAAAAAGCTACTTGCTCTGAACACAGCGGAGTTTTATGCCTTTGTCATAAACAATGAGCATATGCTGCGTGACGAATTCCGTAGAATTACTGCTGGGATGTCGCAGCAAGGCAGTTTTCCGCTGACGAAGAAAGGCGTGTTCCATATCCCGGAGCAGGACTTCTTCAAATATGATCCCTGCGTAAAGGAAGAAATCGAGTATCTTTCCAACGCCTACGAGGAATACACATCCGGTTACGCCACATCCCTTGTCCGCAGCACATCAGAGCAGTTGTTTGAGCAATACTGCGAGAAGCAGGACGATATCGAGTGGGTATATAAAAACGGCGACACCGGACAGCAGTATTTTTCTATCGTCTATCTGGACGGCTTGCAGCATCAATGGCTATTCTATGCCGATTACATCGTCATGAAAAAGGACAGCACGGTATGGGTGATTGAAACCAAGGGCGGCGAGGCCAAGGGAAAGGATAAGAACATCGATATCCAGATAGGAAATAAATTCAACGCATTTAAGAACTACGCTGCCGCGCACGGCCTCCATTGGGGCTTCGTCCGGGACAAGGATAATCGGCTTTATATCAACAATACAAAGTTTGTGAGCGATATGGCCGATGACAACTGGAAACCGATAAGCAGTGTTTTTTGATATTATTACAATAAAGGAAGGGTGATAAATTATGGATAGAATATTTATCAGTTTCGCAAAAGAAGATATTCGCTTAAGAGATTTACTCAGAGGACAGGCTCGCAATGAGAATTCCCCTTTCGAGTATGTAGATATGTCTGTGAAACAACCGTGGGATTCACAATGGAAAACCAATTGCAGGACACGAATCAAAGGGTGCGACGCATGATAGCCATTATCACTCAAAATACCAAAAATGCAGATGGACAAATATGGGAAATAAAATGTGCTCAGAAAGAAGGCGTTCCCGTCCTCGGCATTTATGGATACAATACTCATGTGGGTTCAATTCCGAGTGATTGTGGATATGTCAGAATAGTGGAGTGGACATGGTCGAACATTTCCGGCTGGATAAGAACCCTTTAAAGGACAAGTATGGAAAATAATGAAATTAAAGATGAATTGCTTCTTGCACAGTGGCAGACTTGTGTTGAGATGGCGAATTCTATCAGTCAACGCAGAGATACAATGAATAATATTTTTGTCACCTTGAATCTGGCAATCATGGCAGCTGTTTCCATAGTATGGAATATAAAGTCAATACTTATTCTTGTTGCTGGGATAGTGGTTTGCGTCTTATGGATTCTTTTTATAAGAAACTACAAGCAGCTCAATGCCGTCAAGTTTGAGATTATTAATAAGATAGAGAAAGGTTTACCATATCAGGCTTTCAATGAAGAATGGGAAAAGTTGAAGAGCAGCAAAAAATACATGGACAGCACTAAACTTGAAAAGTTCTTACCGATAATGTTCATCATCCTATATTTCGTCACTGCCATCATCATTTTAATTATTAAATTGAAAACAGGAGGAACAACTTAATGACGTACAATCTCTTTATTAGCCACTCATGGACTTATAGTGATGCATATGAAAAGCTGATTGATCTGCTTGATGCAAAGCCGTACTTTAACTATAAGAATTATTCTGTTCCCAAAAATAATCCGATACATCATGCTAACAGTGACTATCAGTTAAGGTCTGCAATCAAGGCGCAGATGCAGCCTGCAAGTTGTGTTTTAATCCTTGCTGGTGTGTATGCAAGCTATAGCAAATGGATAAATATAGAAATTGAGCTTGCTCAGCAAATGGGGAAAACCATAATAGCAATTGAGCCGTGGGGTTCGGAAAAAACATCAATGACAGTTAAGAACGCAGCCGATAAAATTGTTAAGTGGAACACCGACCCAATAGTAGATGCTATACGCGGATACTGACAAAAGTAATAAGAAAACACCTCTGCAGGAGTATTTCTAGTCTCACATGTCTGTTTTTTTATTCTACTTAAAAATAAAAAATACCTCCGCATGGTTGTCATTGTCCCTCCGCTATGTTTCTCTTAAAAAAAGGAGATTATTAATTTCAATTACAGCCGTTTACGCTATAAAAAAAGCCGCACCGCGCGTGGGAAATCCGCAGGAATTGAAGCATAAAAAAAACCGCCCCCTAAGGAGCGGAGTTTTTATACGGCGGTCAATTTGCCGATTCTTCGGACTTGATGCCGTAGCGCTTGTTGAAGCGGTCGATGCGGCCTGCAGTATCGACGAGCTTTTGCTTGCCCGTATAAAACGGATGGCATGCCGAACAGATTTCCACGCGGATGTTTTGAGCCGTCGATCGCGTTTCGATGACGTTTCCGCACGCGCACGTGATCTTTGTCAATTTGTATTCGGGATGAATTCCTTTTTTCATAATTGCTCCTTTCATTTTGCCCGGCTGCACGGCACGAGTTTACGCGCTGAGCGCAGCCACAAAACGACGATATTCTACCAATATAGTAAAAAAATACGCACTTGTCAATTATCCGAAACGGCTGCCGTACCGGTATTCATAGACGCAAGGAAGGCTTCGTTCGTCTTCGTCTTTCTCATGCGGTCGAGCAAAAGTTCGAGGATGTCCGCGTCTTCCATAGGATTGAGCACTTTGCGCAGCACCCACATCTTTTGCAGTTCGTTTTCGGACAAAAGCAGTTCTTCTTTTCGCGTCCCCGATTTTTTGATGTTGATCGCCGGGAAAAGTCTGCGTTCGGCAAGCTTTCTGTCGAGGTCGATTTCACTGTTGCCGGTGCCTTTGAATTCTTCAAAGATGACTTCATCCATGCGGCTTCCCGTTTCGATGAGCGCCGTCGAAATGATCGTCAAACTGCCGCCCTCTTCCACGTTGCGCGCCGCGCCGAAAAAGCGCTTGGGCTTGTGAAGGGCGTTCGAGTCGACGCCGCCGGAAAGCACTTTGCCCGACGTCGGTACCGTTTGGTTGTATGCGCGCGCAAGGCGGGTAATCGAATCGAGGAAGATGACGACGTCGCGTTTGTGTTCGACGAGTCGCTTCGCTTTTTCGAGCACCATTTCCGCAACCTGTACATGGCGAGTCGCCTGTTCGTCGAAAGTCGATGATATGACTTCCGCTTGAATCGATCGCTCCATTTCGGTCACTTCTTCGGGACGTTCGTCGATAAGCAAAACGATGAGGTAAACTTCGGGATGATTTTTCGTGATCGCATTTGCGATCTTTTGCATGAGGATCGTTTTACCGGCTTTCGGCGGAGCAACGATCAAGAGTCGCTGTCCCTTACCGATCGGATTGAAGAGATCGAGGATGCGCGTCGAAACTTCGGTCGAAACCGTTTCGAGATGCAGTTTATTGTTCGGATAGAGCGGCGTCAGATTTTCAAACGGGATCCTCGTTTGCGCGACGCGCGGTTCGTCGAAGTTCACCGACTCTATGCGCAGCAGCGCAAAAAAACGCTCGCCCTCTTTCGGAGAGCGCGTCTGTCCGTACACGGTGTCGCCCGTCTTTAAATTGAAAAGCCTGATTTGGCTCGGTGAAATATAGATATCGTCGGGGCCGGGAAGATAGCTGTTTTGCGGAGAGCGCAAAAAGCCGTAGCCGTCGGGCAGGATTTCGAGCGCGCCGGACGCAAAGATCGTGCCGCCGTGTTCGGTGTGCGCTTTTAAGATGACGAAGATGAGTTCCTGCTTTTTCATCGGTGCCAAATCGTCGCTTGAAAAGCCGTACTTCATCGCAAGCTCTCGAAGCTGCGTCATGCCCATGACGGTCAAATCGTTTATGACAAGTCTCGGTTTCGATTCTTCGTCTCCGTCGCTCTCCATAGGAATCGATGCCTGATTTTGGAGGGCGGCGTCGACTGCGGGGCTGGAGTACGTGCGATTCGCACCGTAGCGCGCAGGTTTTCGATATGTCTGGTTTGCACCGCCGTTCCCGTTCCAGCGCGGACGGGCACGGCGATCCGCAAACGATTCGTGCGCTTCTTCAGTCTCCGCTTCCTGAGCAGTATCGGCGTCGTTCGCTTCTTCTTCCTGGGAGGCAGCTTTATCGACTTTGATCACCGCGCGGCGTCTCGTCTTTACGGTGCGTACCGGACGTGCTTTTTCATCGTCGTCCGCCGACGTTTCATCAGAATACTTTTCTTCACCGCCGTCGGAAACGGGTTCGGCCGACGCATAAGCATCGGGCTGAGTTTCGGATTCGCTCTGCGTTTTTTCCGTCTTTTCAACATCACCTGATGCGCCGGCAGTACGGCGCTTTCGTATTGGTGCCATCAATAATTCTCCATTGCGTTATGATTTATAAAAAACGACATACTCAATTTTTGGATGAAACAGTTCCTTCGGAAAGGGATAGTCTATCTGTGGGAACGATTATGCAGTGATTTATTATTAGCGCATTTTCGGACGGCTGTCAAGCGCCCTGCCGTTCAAAGTCAGAGCTCCAGCATGAAAAAAGTATTTTAGCCCTGAACTTGTCATCGTAGATACAGGCGCGCTTGCCCTGTCCTCAAAGCCTTCCGTTACGCTTCGTATGCGTGCAGCTGTTCCGTCATAAGCGGGATGAGCTGCTTTTTGCGGGACACGACGTCTTTCAAATAGTAGATATGCTCTTCGAGGCGCGGAAAGGTAACGAGCGATAAAAATTTTTCATCCCCGACCAAAAACAGCATACTCGACAGCTGCGTGATGTCCGTAACGAGGAGCGCCGAAAAAAGCGCTTTTCGCGAACGCTGCTCGATTTCAAGCTCTTCGATAAATTCTTTTTTGCGGTCGAAAATCTCTTTCGTATCGTCGACTTCGATTTGACTCACCGTATAATTCACTTTGCCCTGCACATACTCTTTCATATCCTGTCCGACGAGGTCGTGCGTGCTCCGCCCTTTGATGCGGCTGCCGGCGGCGATCACGTCTTTGCCGAGTTGCTTGACGTCGAGACCGGTGATATCGGAAAGGTATGCTGCCGTTTCCCGATCTTCGTCCGTCGCCGTCGCTGACTGCAGTATAAGCGTATCGGAGAGGATGCCGCACAGCAAAATACTTGCGATTTCGCGCGGGATCGGCACTTTGTTTTCGCGGTAGAGATTCGTTATCAGAGTCGATGTCGAACCGATGGGCTTGGAAATAAACGTAATCGGATAATCGGTGGAAAGAGTGCCGAGCCGATGATGATCGATCACTTCGCGTATGCGGTAATGTTCGATGCCGTCGACCGCTTGAGAAGCTTCGTTGTGATCCACCAATATCAATTCGATGCACGGCTCCTGCAAGAGATCGTGTTCGGAAATGAGACCGACCAGTTTTTTGTCGTCGTCGATGACGGGAAGACAGCGGCACGGAGATTCCTGAATGAGCGGGCGTATCTTCGCTACCGTATCTTCCGGATGCACGGCCGGAACGTCGACGTCCGCCATCACCGAAACGGGAGTCGCATAGGGGATAAGCATCGCCGTCGCAGACGTCGCATAGGGACTGATGATGACCGACACTCCCCGCTCTTCGGCCTTTTCGCGCAGCTCTTTTTTCAGCGCATTTCCGAGCGTGATGATGAGGAGCTTGACGCCCGCATCGATCGCCGCACTCTGTATGTCTTCACGGTCTCCGGTAATGACGACGGCGTTTTCGCTGTTGTGCTCCGAAAGCGTTTTTGCAAACGTTTCAAGAGATGCAGCCCCGACGATCACCGACGCTTTAAACACGGCGTTTTCATTTTTGACGATAATCGGCTGCGCATGTATCGTACGCGCAATGAGCGTGATGCTTGCCGGAAATGTCGTCTTGTGTTCGGGATTTAAAACCGAAAGCACGTTTTGTGCAAATATATTGTAATGCAGCATCGCCATATACGCGCCGTTTTCATCGACGACCGGCAGCACGCGGCTTTCAAGTCTGTCCATCGCGCTGATGGCGTCCCACACCGATTCGTCTTCCCCGACCGCATCGCACGAACCGCTCATAAAGTAGGCGACTTTCGGAACGACGTTGGAAATATATTTCGGATAGGGCACTTTGAAGCGGTTGAACACGTATTCCGTCTGCGGAGAAAAATGCCCCGCACGGCACGCGATATAATTTTTTTGACCGAGCAGCTCTTTTAAGCGCGCATACGCGGCGGCCGCAGCGCCGCAGTCGGTGTCGGGATTTTTATGTCCGATAATGTAAACGGTCTTTTCTTTCATAACAATATTTTCGTGCAAATCGCTCCCTTTGTCAAACAATCATAACCGAGACGAAAATCCATCAAGCGTCGGATACAAGCGTCACAGAAATCCATTTTTAATGGGTAATGAGGCGGTCCAGAGTTTTCCATTTCAATGAGGACGCGAAGCGACACCGTGCCGTACATCGAGCGAAGTTCCCCGCGCCACTTGCAACGAGCGCGAAGCGCGAAGTTCCCCGCGCAACCTTGCAACGAGCGCGAAGCGCGAAGTTCCCCGCGCAGGAAACGATGTTTTCGTTTATTTTTACAAAAAACCGCGTAATTTATCACTTTGTAAACGATATATATTGCAGCGGCTTCCTTGCCGCACTATCTCAATAACCGAAGGTGCAGCTATGGAATATACCCATAAACCCGTCGACGACCTCTCCTTTACCGATGACTTTATGTTCGGTACCGTCATGAAAAACAGAGGTATCTGTAAAGGCGTATTGGAGCGCTTATTACACATCAAAGTCGGCAAAATCGAATATCCCTCCCTGCAAAAAACAATAGCACCCTTTTACGAAAGTAAGGGTATACGCCTTGACGTCTATGTCTCAGATCCCGAGCGCATCTTCGATATCGAAATACAAACGTCGATCCCGCCTTCTCTTCCCAAACGCACACGCTATTACCAAAGCCTCATGGATGTCGATAATCTCTTACGCGGACAAAGTTACGCGGAATTAAAAGAGAGCTACGTCATCTTTATCTGTACGCAGGATCCCTTCGGAGAGGACTTACCCGTTTATACATTCCGCAGCGTATGCAGTGAAGAGGGCACTCTTTTTCTTGATGACAAATCGTATAAGGTGTTTTATAATGTGGGTGCCTACGGTAAAGAAGATGAGCCTGAATTGAGCGCATTGTTGGAGTATCTTTGCGAGAGGCGGGCGACGAGCGGTTTTACACAGCACATCGATGAGCTTGTCGAAAAAGCGAAACGGAACGAAAAGTTCAGGAGCCGGTATATGTCGTTGAATATTTGGAAAGATGATTTACTAAGAGAGGGTTCACAGTTGGGTGAAAAGATCGGCTTTGAGCGGGGCGTTGCTGCGGGAATACGCAGAGGCCGACGCGACGGTATCGCCGCGGGGTCGTATCAAAAAGCACGGGAAACGGCAAAAATTTTATCGGATATGCAGATGAATCTTGAAGTGATAGCGAAAGCGACCGGTCTTTCGGAAGCGGAAATCGAAGAACTGTAATGATATTTGCTGTAAAGCTCGACATCCGGCCTTTTTAGGTAAAAATTGATTTCCGTCTACAAACCGTCGGATTCGATTGCCGTCCATCCTTTTTCGTGTTAAAATCTCCGCTATGGATACCCTTTCAAATTTAATCGCACCGGAAAAACTTTCCGACGAATTTAATAAAATCTACGGAAGCGGCAAAGACGCCGTGCGCGTTTTCGCGTCTCCCGCACGCATCAATATCATCGGCGAGCACATCGACTACAACGGCGGAAAAGTGTTTCCCGCAGCGATCGACCGCTTCCTCTACGCCGCCGTCAGAAAGCGGGACGATTCGCGCATCACGTACCGCGACCTGAAATTTCCGGGCGTCTACGACTTCGACATACGCGGCGAGTTCGCATACAAAAAAGAAAACGGCTACGCAAATTATCTCAACGGCATCGTAACGATTTTAAAACGAAGAGGCTGCGTCTTTTCAGGCGGCTTCGACGCACTCATCGCAAGCGATATCCCGCCCGCAGGCGGCATTTCATCGTCGTCCGCACTCGAATGCGGTTTCGCGTACGCGCTTTCGGAAGTTTTCGGCTTCGGCATTTCGCGCAAAGATATCGCGCTCGCCGGGCAGCAAAGCGAACACGAATTCATGAACGTCAACTGCGGCATCATGGATCAATTCATCATCGCGACGGCAAAAAAAGATACGGCGGAACTGCTCGACTGCGCAACGCTCGATCACGAATATGTGCCGCTTGCGCTCGACGGCTGCCGTTTCGTCGTTATGAACACGCAGAAAAAACGCCGGCTCGCCGATTCGAAATACAACGAACGGAGAGCCGAGTGCGAAAAGGCGCTCGCAATTTTACAAGCGGCAAAAATTCAGCTCACATCCGCCGGTAGATATACGAATACAAAAGATATTCCCGACCTGTGCGCCTTGACGCCGACTCAGCTCGACGAGTGCAAAAACGTTTTCTCGGACGAAACGATTTTCAGGCGAACGCGCCACTGCGTCACCGAAAACGAGCGCGTTGCAAAAGCCGCCTGCGCTCTCAAAGAAGGAAACCTTTCAGCGCTCGGAACATTATTAAAAGAATCGCATGCATCGCTTAAAGAAGACTATGAAGTGACCGGCATCGAACTCGATACGCTCGCAGATGCCGCGAATACCGAGCGCTCGTGCATCGGAGCTCGGATGACGGGAGCGGGCTTCGGAGGCTGTGCGATCGCGCTCGTAAAAAACGACGGCACGGAAGAATTTATCGACAACGTACAACGCGCATACGTAAAAGCGATCGGTTACGAAGCGGCCTTTTTTACATGCTCGACCGCGGACGGAGTACGGGAAATCGAAACGGCACGGCGATAGAAAACGGGCACACCCGTAACAAGTGCGCCCGCTTTTTAAGCCCCCCTGCGCAGTTTCCGAAAAAATCGCTCAAGGCGAGTTTTTCAAGATGCCCGATAGTATTTTGAAAAGTAACCGTAAAAACCTCACGGAATTTTTTTTACAGTTGCCGTATCGTTTGTAAAAGCCGTTTAGGGGTTTGGGTTTTTACTCAGCCAATCCTGCCACTGCTCTTCGCCTTTGTCCAAGGTAGTTACCTGACCTACATATCTATTTTGCACAAATTTATTCACACCGTAATTAAATAAATACGGTTTACCGTCTTTATACCAGATCCCGTACGGAAATATTCTATTATCTTTAAAATTGTTGTCAACAACGTAGATTGCAATAATGTTTCCTTCTTCATCAAAGGCAGCTCCCCAAAGTGTTATGGCGTGGGCATAATCATTGACGCCCTTTGAACCCCATATATTTATCCCGATCGCTTTTTTAGACTCGAGAGCATTAAATATTATTTTATTAAAACTGTCTTTACCATCCACAGTTTCAACTTGAATAGGAGTCTTTTCTGTGTTAAAAATGTCTTTGAACAAGGCTGGTCCTTCAAAAGTAGGCTCTTGTTCTTTAATCGTCGGCAGGGTTACAGTTGGGTGACCATACAGATACCATGCAAGTCCGCTTATAATATAATCCCCCAGCTTACCGTTATGTGCTTTTATCCTGAAAGTATTTGCTATATAGCTCTTTTCTTTTTCTCTCTCCGTGGGAAGTTCTCTTTTGTAGTAGTGCGCATATTTGTTTTTTTCTTCTTGCGATTTATTTTTTATGTATTTGTTTATGTTACCTTCATTCTGCACAAACCACCAATGCAGCATATTGGAAGCGGTTTTGGCCCAGCATTGATTTCCGTCTGCACCTTCGGGAGCTGGTATTCCTAAAAGAGATACTTTTCTATTGTTAAACCATTTTGTAGTAGTACTTTCTTTCCACCAAAAAATCTTATCGTTATTCCAATAAACACCCTTGTCATCACCATAAACAGGAATTTGCTCCTTTTCAGCCTGTGTCGGCTTACCTATGCCATCAACCCACTTTATCGTTACGTTCGGATTCTCATTCTTTTTTTGCGTAAGTTCTACTTGCAATTCCTTACCTGCGGAAATGACATAGTTATTTGTGTTATTATCTTTAAATTTGATATACGCCTTTCTTTCCCATACGGTTTTGTTTTGCTTAAGGTGTAACGTTACCGTATCTTCAGCCGGATCTGTGCCGTTTTTCGAAACAAAGTTTACCCATTCTTTTCCGCCGCCAACAACCTCAGGCGTATAGTTAAGTTTTCCGTTGAGCGTCTTTACCGTAAAGGTGACATCGGCTTCATCACTTCCATACGAGATGGTTGGGTTGTCTATACTAATTGAGGGATCTGTGGTTTTTTCCTTCGTCTTAAAACGAACTGTTCTTATAACAGAAGAATTATCCGCAGAGGTTATGGTTACCGTTGCTTCTCCGACATCGTGATAGGCTTTTATCGAGCGATTCCCATCGCCGTTCGGCCATGCTATATTATCATCAGATGAAGTGATTCTCAGCTCTTTATTCGAGACATCCTCCGGCATTACTTTCAACTTGAGTTCATACGACTCGCCGATAATCAACTCAACAGGATCTGCCGGCTGTTCCTCGAATTCAATGGAAGTAACACCGAGTCGAACGGTAACGTTTATCTTCTTTTGCACGCCGTTTGCCGCGCGTATCGTAATGCCGGCATTGCCCACATCGTGTGCGGTAATCGATCCTTCGGCATCTACCGAAGCGATTTCCGCGTCGTCTGACGAAAAAGAGAGACTTTTATCCGACACTTCTTCCGGCAAAACTTTCGCCTGCAGGCGGTACGTATCGCCTTTGACGACGGCAAGGGAATCACCGACGGAATTAACGTGAATGCCCGTAACCGCCGTATCGGTCTTCGATAAATCGTTCGCACAAGATAAAAACAGCAAAGCAGCGATCACCGCAAACAAAATCGTTTTATTCTTGTTTTTAAATAAATATTTTATGTTGTGTATCATATTGTATATTATACAATTTTTTTTATTTCTTTTCAAGCCAATAAATCAAATAAATTAAATAACTCCAATAAGTCAAACAACCGTCAATATCGTGATATCGCCGTAAAAAATATCGCGGTAAAAATATTCCTTAAAGTCACATACAGACATTCGGGCATAAAAAAAGGATCACCGGAAAACCGATAATCCTTGTGATGCGGAGAACCTGACTTGAACAGGCACGGCTCGCGCCACTAGCACCTCAAGCTAGCGTGTCTACCAATTCCACCATCCCCGCGCAGTGGTAGAAGAGTATCATAAGAGCCTAAGCATGTCAAGCGCTTTTCGAAACGTAAAAAAATCGCTATATTGTATAAATCGAATGCGGGTTTTGAAAGTATCAGCAAAATTGCATCGTATAGTAATTTCAGCAGTGAGGACGTATATGAAAATGCCGACAGCGGATGAATGTAAAAAAATGTATGCGGAGCGACGGGCGCGCGTCGCACGGTTTATGAAGCAAAACGGTATCGGAGCGGCAGTGTTTATCGACAGCGAAGAAAAACGCGAAAGTGCCGTGCGCTACCTTTCGGGACACATAAGCGATGCGGTTTTGATCGTATTCGACGACGCATATTCCGTTCTGGTTCCGTGGGATGAAATCATGGCAAAGCGATACGCATACGCGGATAAGGTCGTGCCCTACACGAAATACAAAAATACCGCAATCGATGCGGTAAAAGCGGTGCTGAGAGAAAGCGATCACTTTAAAACAAAAAAAGTCGAATTGCCGACGACGACGACATATCCCGAATTTTTAAAATATATCGACGCGCTCGAAGGCTGCGACGTCCACTGCCGCGAAAACAGCGTGCACAACTGCGTCACCGAACTGCGTATGATAAAAGACGCCTACGAAATCGCGTGTACGAAAGAAGCCGCACGCATCGGCGATTTGATAATCGATACGGTCGAAGAAGGCATCAAATCGAAAAAGATCGCAACCGAAACGGATGTCGCATTGCTCATCGAAAAGGAGTGCCGCACACACGGCTGCGAACGCACGGGCTTCGACACGCTTGCCGCGGGACCGGATCGCAGCTGGGGCATTCACTGTTTTCCGAATTACACTGCGGGAAAATGGGCGAACGCGGGACTGTCGATCCTCGATTTCGGTGTCGTCGTCAACGGCTATACGAGCGATACGACGGTCACGATTGCACGCGGCAAACTTTCTGCCGCGCAGGAAAAGCTCGTCGATCTCGTACAAAAAGCGTACGACGAATGTCTCAAACTGTATAAGCAGGGTCTTTCAATCAGAGATGCGGCGATCAAAGCGGACGAAGTGTTTGCGGCGGGAAAACGGAAAATGCCTCACGGTCTCGGACACGCGATCGGTCTTGAAATACACGAGCCTCCGCGCGTCAATCTCAAAGCATCCGAAACCCTCGTTTTTAAACCGGGCATGATCGTAACGCTTGAACCGGGACTCTACGACGAAGAGCTCGGCGGCTGCCGCCTTGAAAACGACGTGCTCATCACCGAAAGCGGCAACGAAGTTATAACGCATTCGAAAATTATTAAATTATAACTGTTTTGCGGATTCGCATTGCGGACTGCCGGACTTACCGCCCGCGCGCGTTTTCGAGAGCTTCCGATGCGGCAGCGTCAAGTGCGGCCGCAAGGGACGCGTCGGGTAAATCGGTAAGTTTTGTGCGCATATCGTGGATGACAAGCGGCACAAGCTGCTCGTCGGTAAGCGCGGAAAACGGCGATGCGCCCTTTTCCAAAAGCCCTGCCGGCAGTTTTATTTTTCTGAGCACTTCAGCCGTCGCAAGCAATCCCGGCTTTCCGGAAAGACGCGCGATCACGTAATCGAGCAAAAGCCGCGTCCTGCTCGCCATAAACTTTTCCTTTTGCAGCGAAGGCAAAAAGTCGCACATCGAACGGAGCTTTTTAAACAATTTCAACTCGATCGCAAATTGCTCTGCGCTTTTTTTATTCTGCAAAGCGGCGGCTATGTCGGGAAGCGCACGCGCGGCTTTTTCGAGCGCGGCGGTCAACTCGGCTGCTGCCCGTACGTCGTTCCGTTCGATTCCTCCGGGAACGGGAGCCGATTCTTTTTGCGGCACTTGTATGCTGCCTCTTTCGTCGTCGGCACGCTCCGAAACATTTCCGCTTCCGCTCGCTTCTTTTCGCACCGTCGGTTTATTTCTCGCGGGCGCGTTTTCCCGGAGCAAATATTTTTTCTGCGCCGCATGCTCGATAAGTTCGCCGCTTTTTTCGTCCACTTCGGAAATCGCTCTTTCGGCCGCTTCCCGTATTTTTTTCATTGCCGCGTCGGCCGCATCTTTTACGCTCGTCTCCGCGAGGGCGGCATCCGTCCGTATCCGTTCGGCGCTTTGCTTTACCGTACCGATAAGGCGCAGCGCATCCTCGGCGGCATCTCGCGCGGCTTTGCTCGTCCGGTGCGCTTCATCACAGGAACGGCGTAAAGCGGCAAGTTCGTTCGCTCGTTCGGCATTCACGGCATCGAGTTCGGCGGCACGTTTACGTGAAGCTGAGATATCCGCTTCAGCTTTCCGGCGTTCCGCTTCTACGATACCGCGCTCCGCTGCAAAGGCGCGGCGGCCGGTATCGATTCGGGGATCCGCATCGTATCCGCGGGAAAAAGACTCCGGCAATACGCGCGCGCCGCCGCCCGCATCCTCCGCACGAGACGGCTCTCCCAACATCGCCCGCTCTCTCGACGCGATCGCAGGTTCCTCGCGCACTTCTTTTTCGGCAGCTTTCGGCAAAGAGGACGGCACCTTTGACAGCGATTCGGACAAAGGAGACAACGCGTCGGAAAAACGGCGGGCAGCCGGCGCGTCTTCGGTTATCGAAATCGGCTCGTTTTCATAATTCATACGTTTGGGACTGCTTCGCGGCAAAACGACAGGCGTTTCAAATCCCACATCGACGGCTCCCGTGCTGAAGCCGTCGTCGATATTTCCGGGAAGACTTTCATCGATCCCCGCAGCAGGTCCCGTTCGCCCGTCCAAGAGATCGTCATCCTTTAAGGAACGGGCATTTTCTTCTCTGTCGATCGGCCGATCGAACGGCACGAGCAGATCCAATCCATCCGCTTCAGGATCCTCTTCTTCGTCTTCTCTATCCTCTATCGTAAACGGATCGATTTCATCGTCGGCTTTTAAAAGACTTTCGCCCATCAAATCGAAGTCGAACGGCTCCTCTTGTGACGGGGGCACTTCGTACACGCCGGCTTCGAGCGCCTTCGTTTCGGGAGAATCCATAACGATTTCCGCACCGGCCGTCTCATCGTTTCCGTCCGCAGTGCGATCGGCTTTCGCACCTTCCGCTTCGACGAGCAATTCCGCGAGGCGCCGGACTTCGCGTTTTGCCAAAACATTGCCGTCGTTCAGAGCGAGAACTGCTCGGTAGGTATCGAGTGCGGACGATAATTTCTTTTCGGACGTATCGAGCTGTGCCGAGAGCACGAGAGCTTCTTCGTCGTGCGGATATTTTGAAAGATACCGTGCGATAAAATTCCGAGCCTTATCGGATCGTCCGGCTTGCATGAAACGGAGCGCTGCGGATTTTTCATAGGCAAAATATCGGGCGTTGATCGAATTTATTTTCTTATAACAGGAGGCGGCCTTTTCATCCTCTCCCCTGCAAATGCAATACTGCGCGTAGAGGTCGAGAATTTCTATGTCGTTTTGATTTTTCGCATAAAGCGCTTTCAGCTTTGCAAGTGCCGGGACATAATCACGGGCTGAAAGAAGGGTACGAACGTACTGCTCCCCGACGGCGGCATCCGACGGAAAATCTTTTTCCGCCTGACGCATGAGCGCAGCGCCTCTTTCAAGCGCACCTTTTTTTTCGTATGCGACGGCAAGAGACGCGATAAGGCTCGTATTGTTCGGATCGAGTGCCGAAGCTTTTTCCAGTGTCCGAACGGCAGAGTCATAATCGAATCGCCTGAGCGCTACACTGCCCGACAACGCGAAAAGCTCCGCGTCGGCCGGATGGAGCGCAATCGCCTTTTCGAGGACGGATGCGGCGGCAGCCGTTTTATGGAGGCGGAGCAAAAGAGCCGTATATCTTTGCACGGCTTCCGTCCAGCCGGGCTTTGCGCGGAGGGCGGCTTCGTATGCGTTAGCCGCTTCCCCGTCCGCATGCAGCGCTTCATACGTTTCGGCAAGGTTCAGCTGCAGCACCGGATGATTCGGATCGACCTGCAAACCCCGCTTATACGTCGTCATCGCCTTTTGATATTCTTTACGGAGCGTATAGATGACGCCCAAATGATTGTACGCAAGGGTATCGCCGGGATCCGAAGCGATAACGGATTCGAAACACTCGATCGCCTTGTCGTAACCTCCCATCGATCGATACGTAAATCCCAAATTATAATTCACATCGGCTTTTTTCCCGCCGAGTGAAAGAGAAGCGTGAAGAACGCGAAGGGCATCCTCATAGCGTCCGAGTCTGCGGTAAATGCCGCCGGTCGCGTTGAGAGAGGCCGCATCGTTCGGATCGATTTTATTAATTTTTTCGTAATAGACGAGCGCGTTTTTATCGTCGCCCGATTTGACATATACATCCCCGAGCGCAAAAAGCACGTCGCGGTTTTCGGGGTCGTCTTTTAACAATCCCTTATACAAGCGCACGGCAAGGTCGAAATCGCGGGAAGCGAGAGCGGCCGTCGCACGGCGCAAAACGAGTTTATTTTCCTCGCCTCGTTCACTTGCCATAATTGCCGCCCGATTCCGGCCGCGCATACCTTTCGCGCGAAAGCGTACCGACTATCCGCTTATCGATTTTCGAATAAGATGCGACCGCAAAATAATAAATCGTTCCGTTTTTGAGATTCGTGAGCGTCATCGACTTCATAAATCCCGCATCGACCGGAGATGCGCCTTCCCGCGCGATGCGTCCGAGGTATTCGCCGGGCCTCGTGCCGTAGTAGACGTAATAACCGCCTGCGCTTTCATCGACGGAATGCGACCACGAAAGCGTTACGCTTCCGTCACCGGAAACCGCTTTTACGGTAAAAGGCGGAAGCGGCGAAGGAGGCACCGTATAATCGATATCGATCTGCGTAACCGACGGCGTGCGGGATCCGTTTCCGTCGGGATAAAGATCTGCGGCTATTTGAAAATACAAACCGTTTACGTCCGAAATCGCTTCTCCGCTTTGCACGGGACGCCACGCGGGATACGAATCCGTCCAGCCGAAAATATTGTCGCCGCTTCGCACATAGAGACGAACTGCCGTTTGCTCGGGCTCGCTCGTCACCGCCGTCACGGAATTGAGGGAAGAGCCGACCGACGTCAAAAGCGGCTGCGTTTCTATCCGCCCCCCCGATACGCGGTACTTCGTATATCCGAGTGCCGACGCGTTTTCCGATTTTTGCCGCATCGCGTCGTCGTACGTTCCCTTTTGTATGCGAAAGTCGTCGATGCTTCCCGTAAACTTTCGGCACAGTTCGATATCCGCAGGCACTCCGAAATACGCCGGATACACCGAACCCGATGCGCGGCCGGTCGACGTAACGTAGGCGATCGCTTCGAGCATACCGTTCACGCGGTATTCGATGTGCCCGCTTTCTTCATCGAAAGCGATAGAGTGGTGCGCCCACGTTCCGGGGATCAGCGTCGTAATACCCGAAAGCGTTACATCTCCTTTATCGTATCCGTCGAAGAGATTCGAAAACGTCCACGAAAGATGATTTTGATAAAAAGATGCCGTGATCATCTGGTATACGACGTTCCGCCCGATGCTGCGCGATGATCTCCAATTAAAGACGACTTCACCGTTTTCCGCGACCGAAGGCAAAAGCCAAAACTCTATGTAAAACGACGGAGCGGGTCCTTCCGTGCCGAAAAGCGAGCCCGCCTTTCCGCGAATCGATATGCCGCCCGTACCGCGAGCGAGAGCCGCTCCCTTGCCCATAGCCGATTTTCCCGAAAGCAAAAGCGCGTTTTTACTCACAGTGTAATGTCCCGTCCTATCCGAAAACGGCAGAGCATCGAAATCGAAAAGAGTGTCCGTCATCGCGTCCTGAACACGGCTGTCGGTGGCAAGCTCGATACACGGATAACCGAAGCGCCCCGTCCCCTCCGCGACACCTCTGCGCACCGAAAGCTTCGACCAGCCTTCGCTTCCGCCGATCGTCATCGAATCGGCAAAGGCGGAACGGATACACAAAACGGTCGAAAGCGCGTACAATAAAAGGCACGCGCGCAAGCGAAGCGTCCTCGAAAAGGCAAATGCATACGCCGGACGAAGAGCGCCCGATAAAGCGAAAGCGCGCACCGTATGAAGCGCCCGCGAAGCGGCAAGTGTGCGCACCGGACGAAGAACGAAAGCGGCAAACGCACGTACTGGACGAAGCGCGGATAAAATCGTTATTTTTTTATTATACGGAATACACATAGGCACTATGGCAAAAGCGGTACGGGAAATACTACACGAAACGGCATTACAAGCCCCCTCTTCAAGCGGCGTCTACCTGTGGCGGAACCGGCAGGGAGATGTCATCTATGTCGGCAAAGCGAAAAATCTGAAAAACCGCCTCACCTCGTATTTTTCCGGCAGCAAAGACATCAAAACGAAACTGCTCGTCGCGCACGCCGATTCGATCGAGTATATCACAACGGCAAACGAATACGAAGCCTTTCTGCTCGAAAACAATCTTATTAAAAAACACAATCCGCGCTACAACATCGATTTGAAAGACGGCAAATCCTATCCCGTTCTGCGGATCACGAACGAAGAATTTCCGCGCGTCATCAAAACGCGGCGCGTCCTCGAAGACGGATCGACCTATTTCGGCCCCTACCCCGACGCGGGTGCACTCGACACGTTTATCGATACGCTCTACCGCATCTATCCCGTGCGGCGGTGCAAAACGCTCAAAAAACGCGATGCCCCCTGCCTCTACTACCACATCGGCCGATGCGAGGCTCCCTGCTGCAAAAAAATTTCGCACGATGCCTATACCGAATACATCGGCGAAATCGCAAGCCTTCTTGAGGGAAAAGACGACGACACCCTAAAAAAAATAAAAGCGGAAATGCAAAAGGCATCGGAAAATCTCAACTTCGAAAAAGCCGCGCGGCTGAGAGACGGACTTTCAGCTCTTTCGATCATGCAAAAACAGAACATTGTCCAAACCTTCGACGGAGACGACCGCGACTATATCGCCTATTGGAGGGAAGGAGAACTCGTAAGTTTTACCGTCTTGAAACTCCGCGGAGGAAAAATCGAAGGACGCGGCAACTACCGCACCGTAAGCTTAAACGAAGACGCGGAACTCATCGGAGAGTTTTTCAACGCATACTACACCGACAAAGCAGAAGTACCCCCGCACATCTATATACCGAATTTATTAATTAATAATCTATCCGACATTGAAAATTCTTATACCGATACGGGGAAGAGCCCTCCCCCGCGCTCGCACACGGTTGCTCGCTCCCCCTCCTGCGGGGAAACCC
>NZ_JAFEVM010000020.1:0-57370 GCF_016901105.1 Treponema sp. Marseille-Q4523
ATCTCGTTGCCGAGGTTCCTCTGTATTCAAGATTTCCTCACGTTCTAGGGCAACCTGCTGTCTGCTCCCTTATCCCGTCGGATAAGACTACCACTTCTGCCGGTAATTAAAAACATAGCATCTCGTTGTCAGCGTGACGAATATCAATTATAATAAAGACAATGAAATCTTACATACGTGTAAACCGCTGAAAGAGTACACGCTGTTCATAGACGCCGTACGGAGACATACGAAACTTGACAGTGAAAACGGCTTCCAGAATGCGATCAAAGAGTGTATACAAAACGACGTCTTACGGGAATACTTACAGCGGAAAAGTCGGGAGGTGATGAATATGTTAATTGCCGAATACGATTACGATGTGGACATCGCCGTGCAGCGAGAAGAAGAAAGAGAAATCGCATTGCAGGAAGGTATTGTGCAGGATGAAGCGAAAGGTTTTTCGCTGGGCATCGCACAGGGAAAGCTCGAGGGCATTTCCGAAGGCTCATACAAAGCAAAGCTCGAAACGGCGAAGATATTAAAACAATTCGGCGATTCCGTACAAAAGATAGTGCAAGCTACCGGCCTCACCGAAGCGGAAGTGGAACGGCTGTAAGGCAAGACGGCAATCGCTGCCCCGCCTTTCCGAAGCGAAAGTCGAACGGTCATAGCATCCCCCGCCGAAACGGTTTCAGATCCTGCCTTTCTTTTTCATCACCGAATCTTTGTCTTTTTCACGGATTTCGACGCGGCGGATTTTACCGCTGATCGTCTTCGGCAATTCTTTAACGAATTCGACGATGCGCGGGTGCTTGTAGCTCGCCGTCTGATGCTTTACATAATCCTGCAGTTCAAGTTCAAGCGCTTTGCACGGCTCGAAGCCGGCATTGAGTACGATCGTCGCTTTGACGAGCTGCCCCCGCCGCTTGTCTTCGACACCCGTCACCGCGCATTCGAGCACGGACGGGTGCTTCATCAACACGCTTTCGACTTCGAACGGACTGATGCGGTAGCCTGAACTTTTAATAATATCGTCGTTGCGTCCGATAAACCACAGATAGCCGTCGCTGTCGTAATAGGCGGTATCGCCGGTATGATAGAGCCCGCTGTCGAAGGCCGCCGCCGTCAGAGAAAAATCGCGGTAATAGCCGGAAAACAAACCGAAGGGGCGCTCTTTGTCGACGTGAATGACGATTTCTCCCGCTTCTCCCGCTTCGCACTTCGTACCGTTCGGCGCGATGATATCGACATCGTAGCCCGGCGCAGGCTTTCCCATAGAACCGGGCTTCGGTTCCATGCCGGGAAAATTGCCGATGATGACGGTCGCTTCCGTCTGCCCGTACGCTTCGAACATTTTAATGCCCGTCTGCTCGTAGAATTTATTATATACTTCCGCGTTGAGCGCTTCACCCGCAGTCACGCAATATCGCAGATTCGACAGATCGTATTTTTTCAAATCCTGCCGGATAAGATAGCGGTACACGGTCGGCGGCGCACAAAAGGTCGTCACTTTATAGTGTGAAATCTTTTGCAGCATCCTGTCCGGTTTAAAGCTCGTCATATCGTACGAAAAGACCGCCGAGCCTGCAAGCCACTGACCGTAAAGTTTTCCCCACACCGCTTTCGCCCAGCCTGTTTCGGCTATCGTCAAATGCAAACCGTTGTCGACGACATTTTGCCAATACTTCGCCGTCACGATATGGCCGAGGGGATATACGAAATTATGCTGCACCATCTTCGGATAGCCGGACGTACCCGACGTAAAATACAGCAGCATGATATCTTCGTTGCACGTCGCTTTGTCGCCCGTCGGCCGATCAAAATGCGCATCGTATTTTTCGATCTCTTTGTGAAAGTTCACCCAGACGCCGCGCTCCTTTCCGACCGTCACGAGCGTCTTTACCGACGGAGAAGCGGCGAGCGATTTTTCGATCTCTTCCTGCACTTTCGGCTCGTCGAATGAAATGATCATCTTCACTTCGGCGGCTTTGTTGCGGTATTCGATATCTTTTTCGAGCAGCTGATCCGTCGCCGGGATGCCGATCGCACCGATCCGGTGCAGCGCGATGATAAACCACCAAAACTCATACCGGCGGCGCAAAATGAGCATGACGGAATCGCCCTTTCCGATTCCGTGCGCCGTGAGAAAATTTGCCGTGCGTTTCGACATCTCCGAAATATCGGCAAACGTAAATATATGCTCTTCGTCGCAATCGTCGCACCACACAAGCGCCCTCTTTTCCGGATCGTCCGCCGCATAGCGGTCTACGACGTCGTATGCAAAATTAAAATTGTCGGGAATTTTAATTTTAAAATTCTTTTTCAAATCTTCATAGGACAGATAGTCCCTGTCGTTTTCAACAAATTCTTTATACAACACCATGTAACAATTCCTCTTCAACTCAACCCGCACAGTATAATCGATACCCGTAAATAATACTAGGTTTAATTTCGAGTTTTCTAAAACTCGAAATTTTCCAACTGTTTCGTTCACCAACTGAACGGCGAGTTTCGAAAGTGAATAAAATCATGCGGAGGCGAGGTTCCGGCTGCGTGCCGTTTCGAGCGTTAGGCTTGCGGAAGCCTACCCTAAAAGCTCGACCGCGGCTAAGCGGACGGGTTCTCGCCGAAAGCATAGCTTTATTTAGAAATACTTTCGAAACTCGACTTTCGACCTACTAGTCGATATATTGTCCGATATTCGACAGTGCAAGAATTTTTTCGGCGTTTTTTTGCAAAATCGATTCCGCCTCCGCATCTTCGATCCCCTTTACTTTCGCGATATCGTGTACGACGCGCTTTATCAAAAGCGGCGACGAATCCTCGCCTCCGAGCCACACTTCTCCTGTCGGATTATCCGTTTCGGAAAGCAAAAACTCAAGAGGCGTCCGATCGAGCAGCGCTTTGATACGATCGGAATAACGTACTTCGCAGCCGAATGTCTGCATATACCCGCGCGATAAAAAAACATCGTACGGCGAGTCATGTCCGTCGTACCAATGGATGACGGGCTTTGCGTGCGGAAAGTCCGCGAGAATGTCTGCGATACGCGATTCGGCACCCTTCGTATGCACGACGCAATATTTTTCCGTACGTTCGCAATGATCGAGTATGCAGCGAAACACGCGCTCCTGCGTTTCGTGCGGTATCTTTTTTTCCCAATAAAAATCGAGCCCGATTTCTCCGACGACCGGCGATGCACACAGGTACGGTTCAAGCAGTGCGGCAAGTTCGCCCTCGCTTTCCGGCAAACCCGCGCAATACGACGGATGAATGCCGAAGGTAGGAATTATTAAATTTTCCCCGTGCAAAGCGAAGGAACGAGCTTCCGAAAGCGTTTCGTCCCACGTCGCCCTGTCCACGGAGGATGCGACCGTGAGGATTGCGTTTTCTCGAATGCACTTGAGCGCCGCATCGCGCTCATCTCCGCGCCGGTACGCATGCAAATGCGTGTGAAAATCGACAAGCATAGGCCCGGCTTATACACCGCCGCGTTCGAGCAAATGCTGAACGCATATCTTTATCCCGATTCCGATCAGTATGCAGCCGCCGGCAAGCCGAGCTTTATCGTTGAGCGCATCTCCCGTTTTTTTGCCGATGTATACTGCAGGAAAACAGATGAGCGCCGTCGTTACGCCGATCGTCACCGCAGAGAGCGTGATGTTCGCATTCACGGCGGCAAGACTTATACCGACGGCAAGCGCGTCGATGCTTGTCGCGATCCCCTGCACCAAAAGCAGGGACGGCGATAAACGCCGGCGGCACGAAGCGTTCCGTCGAATATCTTTTTTGTCCGCCGCGTTCGTAAAATTATTAATTTTTTGTACGGCTTTCTGCAGCACCGTATCGCCTTGTTCGGCCGCATCAGGCGAAGCGGCGAAAGCCGCTTCGCAGTCCGTGTTTTTACGTTCTGCTGCACGCAGTTCCCGCAGCGCTTCGAAAATCATTTTGCCGCCGAGAGCGCAAAGTAGTACAAGTACGACCCAGTGATCGATCGCTTCGATGTATGTGTAAAAAAAACTGCCGCCGAAAAATCCTATCAGCGGCATAAGCGCTTGAAATGTACCGAAAGTCAGCGATACGGCGAGCGCATAGCGCACGGGCACGCTTCCGAGCGTCATGCCGTTTGTCACACTTACGGCGAACGCGTCCATCGAAAGTGCGACGCCGCGCAGCAACAATTCGACAAAGCTCATGAAATGGAAAAGAACAACGACGCGTACAAGTTCAGCGTTCCCAAGAGCATAAGGACGTTGCCGGCGGCATGCATATATTTGATCTTGCGTAAGAGAAAAAAGGCGCAGCCCGAACTGTACAAAAGCCCCGAAACGATGAGATACGCGAAACTTCGCAGGGCATGTTCGAGGTAGAAGCGCCGCATGAGGAAGAGTCCCGCCCAGCCGATGACAAAATAGAATACGGTGTTGACGATTTTCAATTCGCTGCCCCACACCGCATAGAGCACGATGCCGACGACTGCGGTTGTCCACACGAGGCCGAAGAGCACCCAGCCTCCGACGCCGCGCGCGAAAATCAGTATGAACGACGTATATGCGCTTCCGAGTACGAGAAAGACGAAACAATGAGCGAGCCGATCGAACACTTCTTTTGCGCTTTCCGGCACGAGTGCGTGATGCAGCGTCGACATGATATACATGACGATCATCAGTCCCGTACTGCATACGAATGTGGAAACATACAACACACGGAGCGCGTCGTTCGCATGGGTTATCGCGCGGTCGGCAAGGACGGCGGTCGCCGCGACCGACACGAGAACACCGAGTCCCTGTACGATCGCGCTGAAAATCTCTTCGCCGAGCGAAAGCTGCCGTTCCTTTCCACGAAGTTCGATGCGGCGCTCTTCCTTCGCTATCCTGCGTTCGGCTCGACGCTTCGCGCGTTCGCTTTTCGCGTAATCGTCGGCAGCGTATTTTGCACGCAAGCGTTCGGGATCCTTTGCGTATTTGATATTTATTTCGCGGATATCCGAATCGTAATTCGCTTTTATCTGTCTGATACGCTCTTTCTTTTTTGCGTTGATCGATTTTAGCGTCGAACGGCGTACGGCGCGCAACGCAGCATTGTCTTCCCGTGTCATGGCGCCATTATAGCAGAGGACGCAGCGGTACGCAATGACGATGAACCGACGGTCACGCCGAAACGAAAGCGTACCCGATCCCTGCGTCAGCGGCCGGAAGGACGCCGAAGGCGTTTGGCGGCGGGCTTTGCCCGCCGCCAAATGAAGCGAAAGCGGAATCCTGGAGGACGCGACCTGCCGGACGGCAGGGGACGACCAAATTAATAATTATTAAAACAAGTCACGCCCGTTACGGCAATACACGACGGTGATATATCGGCGAACGGCGCGGTCCAGTTTCGTTTGTATTTGTTCTCATTTGCGTTGCGCGATATACCCTTTCGGTATATAATATACTGTTATGCAAAACGATAAGCCGCTCATCGTTCAAAGCGATAAAACTCTCCTGCTCGACGTTCACGCGCCGAAAGCCGACGAATGCCGGAACGATTTGATTCCGTTCGCGGAGCTTGAGCGTTCGCCCGAATATTTGCATACGTATCGTTTGACGCCGCTGTCGCTGTGGAATGCGGCGAGTGCGGGTTTTACGGCGGACGATATCGCAGCGGTTTTGAAAAGGTACAGCCGCTTCGACGTACCGCAGGCGGTCATCGCGTGGATGCGCGAAACGGCGGAGCGTTTCGGAAAGTTGAGGCTCGTCGCTTGTCCTTCTTCGAACGCGGAAGAATATCTCAAGCTCGAAACGGATTCAGAGCGCATCTACCGCGAACTGTGCGCGAACCGCGGGCTGGCAAAATATTTATTAATCGATGAAGACGGCAGCCGATGCTTCCGTGTCCGCCTCACCGACCGAGGCACGGTAAAGCAGGAATTGATAAAGACGGGCTGGCCGGTAAAAGACGAAGTGCCGCTTGCAGACGGAGAAGCGCTCGACATCCGCCTGCAGAAAACGACGGCAAACGGCTCTCCGCTTGTCGTCCGCGAATACCAGCTTGAAGCGGCGAAAGCACTCGTCGGGGACAAAGGCCCCGGCACGGGATTCGGCACGATCGTGCTTCCGTGCGGCGCCGGCAAAACGATCGTCGGTATGCAGATCATGGACATGCTCAAAACGAGCACGCTCATCGTTACGACGAATATCACGGCCGTCCATCAGTGGATCGCGGAACTCGTCGATAAAACGAATCTCACTGCGGACGATATCGCCGAATACACGGGCGAAGAAAAATCGATCAAGCCGGTGACCGTCGCGACGTATCAGATATTGACGTGGCGGCCTGAAAAAGACGGACCGTATCCGCATTTTTCGCTCTTTCGAAAACGAGCGTGGGGATTGATACTCTACGACGAAGTGCACATGCTGCCCGCTCCCGTTTTTCGCGTCGTTGCGGAATTGCAGGCGGTGCGCCGCGTGGGGCTGACGGCGACGCTCGTGCGGGAAGACGGCTGCGAAAGCTACGTGTTCAGCCTCGTCGGACCGAAGCGTTACGACGTTCCGTGGAAAGAACTCGAACAGTCCGGCTGGATCGCCTCTGCGGAGTGCATCGAAGTGCGTCTCGATTTGGATGCCGATGAAGAGATCCGATACGCCGTCGCAAACGCGCGCACGAAGCATCGAATCGCAAGCGAAAATCCGATAAAGGATCGGGTCGTACGGGAAATCGTCGATCGTTTTTCGAAGGATAAAATCCTCGTCATAGGCCAATACATCGACCAGCTCGAAAAGCTCGCACGTATGCTGCGCGCTCCTATCATCACCGGAAAGACGCCCGTATCCGAACGCGATGCGATCTACGGCGAGTTCCGCAGCGGCAAACTGCACGTACTCGTCGTCTCGAAAGTCGCAAACTTCGCGATCGATCTGCCGGACGCATCGCTCGCGATCCAAGTGTCGGGTACTTTCGGAAGCCGTCAGGAAGAAGCACAGCGGCTCGGGCGCATACTCAGACCGAAAGAGCGCACGGCGCGTTTTTTTACGCTCATCACGCGGAACACGGTCGAAGAGGACTTCGGCGCGAACCGGCAGAAATTTCTCGCGGAGCAGGGATATTCCTACCGCATCGTCAGGTATCGCAACGAAAGCGATTTCGATGAAATCACGGAAGACGATCTATGCTGAACGAATCCGATAAAAAACGGCGCACGGCTTTATGGCAAGCATCTCTCGCGATGCTCCCCGACAGCCGCTTTTTCGATATGCTGCGCGCCTATCTCGGAAAAATAAAAACGCCGTACAACAAACAAAATCTCATCGAACAATTGTCTTCTTTTTTTTGCAGGGAGCAAAACAGAAAAAATCTCCTCACTCTGCTCGATGACTTCGACGAAAAAATCATCACCGCCATCGTCCTCGTTCCCGAAGCGACGGAGGAAAAACTTATATGCTTTTTTTTAGGAGAATATACTTCTTCGGAAATTGCCGCGCGGCTTTCGAACCTTACCGACAGATTAATAATTTATAAAAATGAATCGAACAAAGACGATCCTCAGCGCCTGTACGTAAATCCGCTGCTTGAAGATTTGCTTGCTCCCCGTATCGATATCGCACGCATCATCCCCGAAGCGCAGTACGCATCCCGCACGGAAGGCGGAAGTTTTTCGATCTCGCCCGAATTTATCGCCGCCGTCATTTCTTATATCGCCGAAAGGCCGGATCTTTGCAAAGCGGACGGTTCTTTAAAAAAGATCGACGCGGCGCGCTTGGAAACCGTGTTCGCCTGCGGAACCGCCCCCGTTCAAACACTCATCACCGCATTATTAAATTTGTCGCTCGTCAAACGGAACGAAAGCGGCATCACCGTCGATTATGCACGATCGCTTTCCTTCGCGGAACTTTCTCCGAAAAAGCAATACGCTTACCTTGCGGCTGCATCAAGCGCTTCGCTCGATCGGGAGGGACTGCGCTCGTACGCCGAACTCGTCCTCGACATTGCGGCTTCCGTTCCCGATTCAGGTCTTACGAAACGCGTCCTTCTCAGATGTATGTCGCTGCTCGGAAGTTCCGTTCGGGAACAGCGCCGTTTTCGTGCGCTCATCGACCGTTCGCACGGCAAAGGCGCCGACGAAAGCGATGTGCGTCCGCCCTTGGAGCGCATCGTCGATGCGGCGGAAACGTTCGGCCTCTTTACCGTCGCCGGCAAGACGAAAGAAGGCGATGCTATTTACCGCGTCGAAAAAACGCTTTGGGACGAAGAGAAAGCGGATACGAGCGCACGCTTCGTTTCGATCAATTCGGGCTTTACGGTTACGCTTTTACCGGGACTCCCGCTCAAAGCGCTTTTGCCGCTGTCGATTTTTTTACGCGTCGTCAATTTCGATACGACGGTCGAATTCGAAATCGATAAAGCGTCGGCGATCCGAGCCTTCGATTTCGGCTACACTGCCGAAACGATCCGCTCGCTCCTCGAAAAATATGCCGTGCACGGCATTCCGCAAAATCTCCGCGTCAGTATCGAAGACTGGCAGCAGCTCTATTCGTCGGCGGTTTTGTATAAGGGCTACGTTTTAAAACTCGATGAAAAAAATTCGAAACTCATCGAAAAAAATCCGAAAGCGGCGCGCTTTATTCAAACAAAATTGGCGGAGGGGGTATACCTCTTGAATATTCGCAGCGACGAAGATGCCGCGGCTTTCGGCAAAGAAGCGGGTTTCGATTGCATCGGAAAAATAAAAACCGATGTCGCCGACCGCACGCCGCCGTCGTTTCCGCCGATCGGAAGCGGTGAAGACCGATTCAAAGACGTACGGAAAAAGAATGCCTGCCGCCCCGAAAAAAAACAGCGCGACAAACTGCTTACCGATCTGCACCGCGCGCTCGCATCGCTCGATCTTTCCAAAGCGCAAAAAGAAAATCTTTCAGCCCGAATAAACAATAAAATCATTTTGTCGACGGAACAGCTCGGCAAAGATACCGTGCGTACCGAAAGTGCCGAAGCCGGCGGCATGGATTTTCTCGGCAAAGTACGTCTCGTCGAAAGCGCGATCGCATCCGGCGACATGATCGAAGTGCGTATGCCGAAAGCTGACGGTTCGGCAAAACTCGAAACGATTTTGTGTACGCCGCTTTCGCTTGCAAAAGCGAGCGGAGATGCGGAAGTAACCGTGCATATCGAAGCGACGAAAAAAACGGCGACGCTTTCCGTCGGCAGAGCCGCCAATATAAAACTTATTAAGACTTCGATATTTTGATAATGCGAGGTATTTGCCGTGTTTGATCGATCTCGATTGCATACTCTATTGCAAGCATACAAAAAGAATTTTGTCGCCGAACACTGGAACGGCGAAAAGTACAAGTGGGAAGCCGTAAAACGGTTTCAGGATAAGTGGGATATAAATGCTCAAGACTTTCCTGAAATGCTGAATCGTTCTTTAAGTAAGACGTCCAATTTGCTTGCTTCTGCAAACAACTTTCCGAGAAATATGATTGTCGGTTTCGCGAAATCCGTACCGGAAAAAGTCAGATCGATGTTTATCGACCTGTTCGATGAAAACAAAGACACATTTGAGAGAATGACTGCATTTAAAATGCAGTCGGAAAATTTGCTTGAGGAATACGGAAACGGAGCCAAGCACCATTATCAATATGAAAATGCGATCAGTACCTATTTGTGGCTCCGCTATCCGAACAAGTACTATATCTACAAATCCAACGAAGTGAAGACAGTTGCCCGGGAACTTGAAGCCGATCATCTATTTAAAAACGGTGCCCATGCCGATAATATCCGCAATTTTCTGCACTTGTATGATGAGATCAATGCGGTGCTGAAAGAGGATACCGAACTTGTGAATCTGTTCCGTTCGCAACTGACGGATACGTGCTATCCCGATCCGGAATTGAAAACGCTGACAGTAGATGTCGGCTTCTATATCGCCAGAAACTGTTCACAAAAAGATCTTGCCGCCAGAGTTGAGCCCGACAAGGAAGACTGCAGATATTGGTGGCTGAATGCCAATCCGAGAATATGGAGTTTCGCCGATATGGCTGTCGGTGAAGTTCAATTCTATACTCTCTACAATGAAAACGGCAACAAGCGCCGTATTTTCCAGAATTTTCTTGATGCAAAAGCCGGCGATATGATCATCGGCTATGAATCAAATCCTGTAAAGCAGATTGTAGCCATCGGTCGTGTCTGTACCGCACAGGACGGTAAAAAGATCTACTTTGAAAAAATCGAAAACCTGATTTCGCCGATCGATTATACCACGTTGAAAGGATGTCCGGAACTCGAGGATATGGAATATTTCCAGAATCCGCAAGGCAGCTTATTTAAACTAACCGAAGCTGAGTATGACTTCATTATCGATATGATTCGTGAAGAAAATCCCGTAGAAGCGACGGTCGTTGCCGACACATATACAAAGAATGATTTTCTCGATGAAGTGTATCTGCCGGAAAAACGTTATAAAAACCTCATCGGCGTTCTGCAGCAGAAGAAGAACATCATCCTGCAGGGTGCTCCCGGAGTGGGAAAAACCTTTACCGCGAGACGCTTGGCTTGGTCTATGATGGGGAAAAAAGACGACAACAGAATCGAATTCGTGCAGTTCCATCAAAACTATTCTTACGAAGATTTTATGATGGGCTATAAACCGGTTCAGGACGGCTTCGAAATGAAGTACGGTATATTCTATCGTTTTTGCCAAAAAGCCGCAAACCGACCGAACGAGGATTATTTTTTCATCATCGATGAAATCAACCGTGGCAATATGAGTAAAATCTTCGGTGAATTGCTGATGCTCATTGAAAAGGATTACAGAGGAACTAAGGCAACGCTGGCCTATAACGGGCTTTCGTTCTCCGTTCCGAAAAACCTGTATATGATCGGCATGATGAACACCGCCGATCGCAGTCTTGCCATGATCGACTATGCGCTCCGCCGCCGTTTCAGCTTTTTCGAAATGGATCCGTGCTTCGATTCAGCCGGCTTTATTCAATATCAACATAAGCTGAACAATGAAACGTTTGATACACTGGTATCCCATGTTAAGAATTTGAACCGTGAAATATCCCTTGATAAGTCGCTGGGCAAAGGCTTCTGCATCGGTCACAGCTATTTCTGCGGTATAGACGTATGTACGGAAGAACGGCTTCGTTCCATCGTCGACTACGATATCCTGCCGACACTGAGCGAATATTGGTTTGACGATGCCGACAAGTTCAGTCGCTGGGAGAATATTTTGCAGGATGTATTCAATGACAAAGGATAAAAGTATCTTCATAAAAAACATATATTATATGCTTTCATACGCGTTCACCGTGCTGAATCAAGGCGGTTATGAAGATGTCGCTGCCGAAAAATTCGAAAACATACATAACCTTTTTGCCGCGATCCTTGCCAAAGGGATCGGTCGGCAGCTGAAGCAGGGGCTGTATCGGGAATACATCAATTGCAAAGAAGACTTAACCGCAGTTCGGGGCAAAATCGATATGTCGGCTACGATTCGGAATCGACCGTGCAGAAAACGCGTGTTGACTTGTGAATACGATGAACTGTCGGAAAACAATCTCCTGAATCAAATCTTGAAAACAACGGTAATACTTTTGCTCCGGCATGCAAATGTAGATCAAGAGTACAAAAGCGATTTGAAAAAGCAGATGCTGTTCTTCTCAAAGGTGAATACGACGGATCCGTTTTCTATCCGTTGGTCGACCATTCGTTTTCAGAGAAACAACGGTACATACCATATGCTCATCGGCATTTGTCAACTTATTGTCGAAGGAATGCTTTTATCTACAGACGATGGAGACTACCGGCTGGCGACCTTTATCGACGAGCAGCGCATGAATCGCTTATACGAAAAATTCATACTTGCATACTATGCGAAAGAATGCCCGCAGATATCGGCAACGGCTTCTCAAATCCCGTGGTGCTTGGATGACGGAGCGGGTACGATGCTTCCGCTTATGCAAAGCGATGTTACACTGACGAAGGGCAACGATGTCCTTATCATCGACGCAAAGTATTATACGCATACGACACAGATGCAATACGATGTTCATACGCTGCACTCCGGCAATCTATACCAGATTTTCACCTATGTAAAAAACAAAGATGCGAACTTCGGAAATGCGCCTCATAAGGTATCGGGTATGCTGCTGTACGCAGCTACCGTTGAGGACATCCGGCCGGACAAAGTCTATCAGATGAGCGGAAACAGGATCAGCGTTAAAACGTTGGACTTGAACTGTGAGTTTTCACAGATCGCTTTGCGGTTGAATGCCATAGTCGATACACATTTCGGAAATTAACAAACGCTACGACAGATTTGATCAGCATACTTCGATGTACAGCATCGAGGTATTAAGCTTCCGCACGAATGAAATGCGACCGCCTCATTCCCTCTCTGCGGCGCGGTAATCCCAATTGTGTTTCGGATAGCGGCCTTTCATCTCTTTGCAGATTTCGGGCCACGCGCCGCTCCAAAAACCTGCAAGGTCGTCGGTGATTTGGAGCGGGCGTCTCGCGGGAGAAAGCAATTTGAAAAGCACCGGCACGCCCATAACGCAGGGCGTTTCAAAGCAGCCGAAAATCCGCTGAACGATTATTTCGATCGTCGGCCGAACGGTGCCGTCTGCAGCTGCGACGTATAAAAGCGTACAGGATTTTCCGTTCGGAAGAGCGATCGTCCGCGGCACATTTTTATCGACTTTCGCTCCGTCAAGATAATAATAAAGCGCATCGTATACCGCGTTTTCGCGGAGCACAGTACCGGTCAAAAAAGGCGGGAGCCATTCGCGTACGGTTTTTATTAAATTTTCTTCGGACGACTTTGCGATCGTATGCATACCGTCAGCGCTCGCCGCATCTCCGCCTTCGGCCGTGCGGAAGGCTCTCGTATGCGCTTCATAAAAGCGGGCACGCTCTAAAAACGCTTTCGCTCTTTCACCGAGCGGAAGCCGTACGATGCCGTTCTTTTCGACTGCGCGGCACACGGCACAGGCAAAATCTTCATCCTGCGCAGCGATACGCCTCTCCGACAATACGATTTTTCCGAAACAGGTGTACTCGGTTTTACGAAGCGAATGAGTTCCTTCCGTAAACTCCGTTTCCGTGTACGTTTCGCTCCGCCCCGAAAGCCACGCTTCCGCTTCTTCCGCAGAAAGCGCTTCCCATCGATAGATGCGCCCCTCCTTTTCTCCCGCGTCCACGACGGGCGCAACGATCCACTCGGGAAATACGCGAAAAGCGTCGCGCTCCTTTTTGGGAAGAGAAGCGACACGGCCGGACGGGAATCGATACGTACCGTCCCCTTCGAGGCGGGCGATACGGTCGGGAAATCCCGCAAGCAGCAAAACGGCAGCGGCGCGAACGCAATCGACGGTCGCGCCGGAGTTCCCGCACAGATCGGGAAAACGGGATGCGCATTTTGCAAGCCGTTTTATAAGATCGGAAGAAAATCGTTTTTGCAAGGCGGACGGAGAATCGGCATAAGGAGAATACGCGAGCACGCATTGGAGCGCCGATTCGGCACAGGACGAAAGACCGCCGCGCTCTTTTTTTGACAAACCGTTTTCTTTCTCTGTGCTTTCGCCGGCGTTTTCGACGCGGAGTGCCGAAAGCGCGACACAGGCAAGACGCGGATGCAGACCGAGTGTGAGAGCGGCTTTACCGCGCGAAGTGATGCGCACGGAATTTTCCGCATCCGCCCGATTTTCCTCTCTCAGACAGCCGAGCGTAATTAATAATTTTTGTGCGCTCTTCCAAGCGCCGGCACTCGGAGGTGTGAGCCATGAAAGCGCATCTCGCCTGTAAACGCCGCGTTCGGCACATTCAAGCACGAGCTCGGTTAAATCGGTACGGGCTATTTCGGGCGCCGTTTCCGCGGCGCGCACCTCGTTTTCGCGCCACAAACGCACGCATCGGCCGCGCCGCATACGCCCCGCTCTACCCTTCCGCTGCTCCGCCGAAAAAACGCTTTCGATTTCGGTGACGAGCATCTCCATACCGGCAGAAGCATTCATGCGATTGATTCTTGCCAACCCCGAATCGATGACGACGCTCACGCCGGGAACGGAAAGAGACGTCTCCGCGATCGAAGACGATAAAATGACGCGGCGCCGAGAAAAGTCGTCCGGAGGAGAAAGTACTTTTTTTTGTTCGTCGAAATCGATCGAACTGTGTAAAATCAAAATGTCCGCATCGGCGCTTTCACGCTCCAGTTCCGCCGCGGTTTTTCGAATGTCGGCTATGCCCGGAAGGAATACGAGGATGCTTCCCCTATCCCGTCTTCGCAATTCCCGCATCACCGCATCCGACGGAAGTACGACGCCTGCGTATTCGACGTCGACCGGAAATTGACGACCGGGTACGGCAAACACCGGAGAGGTTTCACCTCCGGCTGCGAGATACGACGACAGCGATGCCGTATCGATCGTCGCCGACATGACGACGACGTATAAATCGTCACGAAGCGGCATCGTCTCTTTTAAAAACGCAAGCGCCAGATCGGCCTGTACGGATCGCTCGTGAAATTCATCGAGGACGACGACGGAGACGCCGTCCAAAAGCAAATCGTCCTGCAGCATACGCGTCAAAACGGCTTCGGTCATAACGGTAAAGCGCGCAGCTTTCGACACGCGCGATTCGAGACGCATCACATAGCCTGCGGTTTTCCCGACCTCTTCTCCGAGCAGCGTCGAAACACGGGATGCAACGGAAAGGGCAGCGATCCTCCGCGGTTCGAGCATAACAATTTTTCCCGAAAAGTGATTGAGAAGCGCGAGCGGAAGCGCAGTCGATTTTCCCGCACCCGTTTCCGCCGTAAGTATGAGAGAATGAGAGGGGGAAGATTTGAGAGAGACACAGATATCGTCCAGATACGGAGCGATCGGCAACTGCTTAACAAGATCGGGGTACAAGAACACGCCGCATTATACTCGTTTCAAATGCGGCGAAGCAAGGGCTGTCTCAAAAGTCGCTTACTTTCTCGACAGCCTGTCGAATCGATTATTATTAATAATTTGTTATTTTTATTTTCCGTATTGATTTATTTTTCGCGTTGCTGTATATTTATTAATATGAAAGCAACAACAAAGACAGCCGTCAAAAAAACGGTCGAAAAAACACCACGCAAAGCAAAGAACCCTGCCGAAGCGTCAAAGTCGCACTCTATTTCATGCGATGATGTAAAATGGGAGAAAATTCAAAAGCTTGCCGAAAAAGCCGGTATGAACGTTTCCAAATACATCATTTCGAAAGTATTGAAATAGTATACACTGTTTTAACAACAAAAAAAACCGCAGGGCTTGCCTTGCGGTTTTTTTGTTAATATTATTCGTCGAGCGCCGCTCTCATTCGTTTACTTGAGCAATGCGGTAAATTGCAATAGTATACGTATGCAAGGAGTTGTATGATGGGGATCAAGCTGTATTCGCTCGGAGCGGCCGAAGAAGTAACCGGTTCGAAACACATATTTGAAATCGACGGGCGTACGTTTATGGTGGACTGCGGTGCGTTTCAAGGTAAGCGGAAAACGGCCGACGAAAAAAACCGCAATTTTACGATCGCAGCGGATAAAGTCGAAGCGGTGATTTTGACGCACGGACACCTCGACCACTGCGGACAGCTTCCCGTACTCGTGCGAAAGGGATTTACCGGCAATATCTATGCAACGCCCGCAACGCGCGACATAGCGAACATCGTCATGATGGACAGTGCGCGCATCCAGGCGAAAGACGCCGAATTTTTAAAAAAGAAAGCCGACCGGCGCAGCGAAAAATTTACGTGGCAGCCGCTGTTTTCGGAACGCGACTGCATCACGACGGCAAATCAAATCGTCTCTCTTTCGTACAACCGAAAAATGTACATCGCGCCCGACGTCGAACTCGAATTTTTCGACGCGGGGCATATCCTCGGCTCGGCGTTTGCAAGCGTTACGATAAAAGGTCTGCACGGAAGAATCAACGCACCGCATCCGGGACACGCGGGCGAAAACGAAACGCGCATTTTGTATACCGGCGATTTGGGAAGGCGCAACCAGCCGATCATCCGCGATCCGGAAACGAAAGTACCCGCGCCCGACTACATCTACATCGAAAGCACATACGGCAACCGCAAGCACGCCGAAAAAGAGTTCGCTATGCACGAACTCGAACGCGTCGTCAATGAAGCCGTTCGCCGCGGCGGAAAAATCATCATCCCATCGTTTGCGATCGAACGCGCGCAGGAATTGGTGTTTTACCTGCACTTGCTCGTCGATGCAAAAAAAATACCGAACATCCCGATCTACGTCGATTCTCCGATGGCGACGAACGCAACGAGCGTGTTCAAAGTGCACCCCGAATGTTACGACGAAGAGACGAACGAAGCGTTTTTAAAACATCACAAAAATCCCTTCGGCTTCAGCTCGCTCAACTTTACGGCAAGCGTCGACGAATCCAAAGCGCTCAACAAAAAAGCCGGTCCCATGATCATCATCAGCGCGGACGGTATGTGCGAAGCAGGGCGCGTGCTCCATCACCTGGCAAACAATATAGGCGACGAACGCAATATCATTCTCGCAGTCGGTTATATGGCGGAAAACACGCTCGGCCGCAGAATTCTCGACGGCGACAAAGAAGTGAAGATAATGAACGACTTTTATGCGGTGCGCGCGTCGGTCGAGCAGATAGACGCGTTCAGCGCTCATGCCGATTATACGGAAATCACGACCTGGCTCGACTCTATCGACACGAGCCGCCTCAAGCAGATCTTTATGGTGCACGGCGAAAAAGACGCTCAGGCATTTTTCAAAGGCTACCTCGCCGAACACGGCTACCCGAATGTGACGATCGTAAAATACGGCGAAACATACGAAATCGAATAACGCGGATATGCCGGACTCGGCCGATCAAGCGTTTTTATTGACGATGCGCGTTTCGCATTCGCCGGTCGCAAGTTTTATAAAACGCGTAAAGAGCGACACTTTATTGTCCTCATTGAGGCTTTCCCATATTCGATTCGTAAAGACATCGATATCGCCGCGGATGACGACGGGCACGGGTTCTCCTTCAAAGCTCGGAAGCGGATTTCCGTTCCCGCGGTACGTGTGTATAAAGCGTCCGACGCCGTCCTGCGGATTGTCGTATGCGAATGTAAAGCGGCACGCGCTTTCAGGATTTCCGTTGTCGCTTTTGAGGATCGAAAGCGCGTAGTCGCAGGATCCGTTTTCGACGTGCAGCAAACCGGAAATGCGCGGCGTGTAGTTCGGCTCGTCCGGTTCGAATGTGCGGGATCGGAGCGCCTGTTCGAATGTCATCCCTTTCGATAAGCCTTCGTACAGAGTATCGGTTTGGTCTCCGTTCGTAACGATCGTATTTTGACCGAGCACGCGCACCGGAGCGTAAATTATTAAAGCAGGATCTTTCATTTTAGAAGCGTCGAAAGCTTCGGTACGGATCCCCTCACCGTCGGAAATGAAAATGCGGTTCCTGCTGTTTTCGCTTCTGCCCATAATAAAATACGCGGCCACTGCGGCAGATCCGTCTTCGGATTTCCCGAGTACGATGCCGCGGCCGGGATATTCGTTTTGTTTCAACGTTTCGGAGAGGGAAAGAGGTTTCATGTTATTTTTCGCTCGGTTTTTTTCTGCTGTCGCAGGCGGCCTTTGCCGTGCGCTCGCGGGCGGATTCCATATTGTTTACCATGAGGATCGGCTGATCGGTCGCTTCGAGCGCATCGCGCCACAGCGCGCCTTCGGTGTCGACGACGTTGCGATGGCGCGTCACTTCGCTTATGGGAATGTGGACGAATTTATCGTGCACGAGACCGACGACCATCTTCGTTTTGCCGGCCATCGCCGCGTGGACGGCGTTGTTGCCGAGGCGCTCGCAGTAGATGGAATCGTTCGCCGTCGTAACGGCCGCTCGGATTTGATAACCCGGATCGATGTATTTTAGATTGATATGAAAGTGCTTGTTTTTAAAATACTTCGTGATTTCGTCGCGAAGGTATACGCCGATATCCGCAAGTTTGATATTGCCTGAAGCGTCCGTTTCATTCGTCTTCGTGAGCAGTTCCTGTCCCGCACCTTCTGCAACGATAACGACGGCGTGATGACGCTCTTTTAAGCGCTGTTCGAGGTACGAAAGAAATCCGTTCGGTCCGTCCATATCGAACGGAACTTCGGGGATGAGACAGAAATTCGCTTCGTGGCACGCGAGCGCCGTTTCGGCAGCGATAAATCCGGATTCGCGCCCCATGAGTTTTACCAAGCCGATGCCGTTGATCTGCGAATGCGCTTCCATGTGGATCGACGCGACGGCTTCCTTCGCCTGCTGCACCGCCGTTTCAAAACCGAACGACCGGTCGATGAACAAAAGATCGTTGTCGACCGTTTTCGGAATACCGATAACGGCAACTTTCAATCCGCGCCGCTCTATTTCGTTTGCGATATCGAGTGCGCCGCGCTGCGTTCCGTCGCCGCCGATGATAAACATCATGCTGATGCCGAGCTTTTCGATACAGTCGACCACGTCCGAAACACGGTCGCCGCCGCCTCTGCTCGTACCGAGTACGGAACCGCCGATCTTATGAATCTCGTCGACTTTGTCGGGTGTCAGCTCGATCGTTTCGAATCCCTGATCGGGGAAAAAACCTTTGAAGCCGTATTGAAAACCGAGTATGCGGCGCACGCCGTAACGGTAGTACAAGCTGCGCACGATCGCTCTGATAACATCGTTGAGACCGGGGCAGAGTCCGCCGCACGTACAAATGCCCGCCTTTACGTGATTCGGATCGAAATAGATATATTGACGAGGGCCTGCTTTTTGCATGAGGTTTGCCGGCGTCTGATCGTCTTCTTCGCCGCCGTGAAATACGTTTACACGGTAACGCACGAACGAATCGTCTTTGACATAGTTCGCGCGGAAATCTCCGATGACATTGGAAAGCTGGATCGGAGAAGGGATTTTACACTGTCCGAGCGTTTCGATCGTAAAATCATATTTTTCATCTGTCATATTTTACGCCTCTTATAAAAACTTTTGCAGGTACTTGCAGCGAAGCTTCAAGCAAAATTGCAACTTTCGAAAAAGTTTTTAGCCGTGCGCGTGACTCGCAACGAGCGCGTATGCGCGAAGTTTCGAGCGGCGCACACGTCGAATAGTCGAGTTTGCAAAATACAGCGCATCGTATTCATACGATTTTTATCGAAACGGTACGTATACACGTTTTCTGCAAACATCCACGCAAACTCGAGATAAGAACGCTGCGATTTCGAGCAATGCACAGAAATCGCGAGTGTCTCCGATAAAAGAAAAACGCTTCAGCGTTTTTCGGCCCTAGACTCCAACGACGGCGATATTTCAGACGTCGCTTTTTATCGCGCCTCTTATTGTTTTATATTATAGATAATAGCTTTTTTTTTCAATATGGCGTATAGATTTCTGCAGCGAAAAAGCGGTATAGTATAAACGCATATACATTATTTTACAGAGGAATGATCATGGCAAAATTATCAAAGGGACTGACGGCGCTCATCGCAGCCGCGGCAATCGTTGTTTTATTCGCATCGCGCGGATGCGGGGTTTACAACAACATGGTGTCGATGGACGAGAGCGTCACGAGCCGATGGGCTGAAGTGCAAAACCAATATCAGCGCAGGTATGATTTGATTCCGAATCTCGTTTCGACCGTCAAAGGATACGCGAGCCACGAAAGCGACGTACTCACGCAGGTTGCGGAAGCGAGGTCGCGTGCAGGCGGTGTCGTCAATGTCGACGAATCGATTTTGACGGATCCCCAAGCCTTTGCGCGCTACCAGCAAATTCAAAGCGGCCTTTCCGGAAGTTTGCAGCGGCTTTTGGCCGTCGCGGAAAATTATCCCGAACTCAAAGCGAACACCAATTTTCTCGCACTGCAGGATCAGCTCGAAGGAACCGAAAACCGCATCACCGTTGCACGACAGCGCTATAACGAAGCGGCACAAGAGTTCAACTCGTATATCAGAAGGCTTCCGAACAATTTTATCGCGTCCTTCGGCAGATTTGCCGCAAAGCAATATTTCAGCGCGGACGGTGAAGCGCAGTCGGCCCCCAAGGTGCAGTTTTAATAATCAAGTCGAATATCGAGATGATATGTTTTTACTTCGGAAAAAGAAGTACTCGCATTTTCAAAGTTACCTCTAAAAACTGCAGTTTTTAGAGGTAACCGAATCTTCCAAAAATAAGAAAATATCGTTTTACATTTATTTTTTTTAACACAGATACAAAATGAAAAAAACAAATATTTTGCTTTTGATATTTTTTATATTACATATTTTTTCAGGTCAGGATCCGGCATTGGACTTAATTTAAATTATTACCCGTTAATGTTTGTATATCATTCCGGCAAAGAAAATAATATGTCAAAAAAATTTGAAAAAACCGAAACCGGTTTTTCAATCGGAATAACTATCGGTTATACCAATCGGTTTAAATAATAATTCACAAAAAATCAGGTCAAGCCCGTTTTCTTTACTCGAGGGCACTCGAGAGGCGCTCCGTTGCCATTCGGCGAAATTATATTTATAATTATCGAAACGAAAATTATCTTGATTCATAAAGAGGTTTGGAAATGCCGGTAAAAGCGGTTCGCATACACGGAGCAAATGATTTACGTCTCGATACTTTTGAACTTCCTCCCATTAAAGACGATGAAATCCTCGTAAAAGTGGTTTCCGACAGTATATGTATGTCCAGCTATAAGTGCGCCATACTCGGAACGAAACACAAACGCGTTCATCCCGATGTCGCAGAACATCCGGCGATAGTCGGGCATGAGTTTGCGGGCGATATCGTAGAAGTCGGGTCAAAGTATACATCCCGCTTTAAGCCCGGTATGAAGTTTACGATCCAGCCGGCGCTCAACTATAAGGGTGAAATGTGGTCTCCGGGATATTCCTATGAATTTTGCGGGGGCGATGCGACGTACTGCATTTTGCCGCACGAAGTCATGGAGCTTGACTGTCTGCTCGAATATAAAGGCGATGCATATTTCGAAGCGTCTCTTGCGGAACCGATGTCGTGCTGTATAGGCGCTTTTCACGCGTGCTTTCATACGCAGATGGGAGTATACGCCCACGAAATGGGGATCAAAAAAGGCGGTAAGCTCGCGCTGCTCGCCGCGGCAGGCCCCATGGGACTCGGTGCATTGATGTATGCCGTTCACTGCGACAGACGGCCGGCGCTCATCGTGCTTACCGATATCGATGAAAAACGCATAGCGCGCGCAAAGAAAATTTTCCCCGAAGCCGAAATGAAAAAACTCGGCGTGCAGGTCGAAATAATAAACACAAACGACAGCCCGGATCCTGTAGGCCGGCTTAAACGCTACGCGCCGGAAGGTTTCGACGATGTATTTTGTTTTGCACCGGTTGCTTCGGTTCTGACACTGAGCTCCGCCGTTTTGGGGCGCGACGGTTGTTTGAATTTTTTTGCAGGCCCGACAGATAAACAATTTTCTGCCGATATAAATTTTTACGACATCCACTATAATGCAACACACGTTATCGGGACGACCGGCGGCAATGTAAGCGATATGACGGAATCGCTCCGCATGACGGAAGAAGGAAAGCTCGAACCTGCAGTGATGGTTACGCATATAGGCGGTCTTGCAAGCGCTGTACAGACGACGCTTGAGCTTCCGAAAATACCGGGCGGTAAAAAACTGATCTATACGCATCTCGATCTCCCCTTGACCGCGATCGAGGATTTCCGCTCTCTCGGAGAGGGCGACTCCCGTTTCGGACAACTTGCCGATATCGTAGACGCTCATAAAGGACTGTGGAATGCGGAGGCGGAAAAATATCTGCTTGCCAATTGGAACAATAAACGCTAAGCGATTACAGTACTTGTCGTACGAAACGATTCCGACGCTAAGTACAAAGATTTTACCGTCTTCTCTTTGATTGCACATCTCTTTGAGTGCATAATTTACAAAATTCGCTATTCGGGTTATGATGCCGATATGCGCACTGGTTTTCACAGAAGCGGACTGTTGCTTTCGGATGACCGTACTGCAGTTATTTCCTTCGCTTCAAACGAGGGCATCGAATCCGTCGATATTCCCGATTCCGTTACCGCCATACCCTCCTCTCTTTTTTCCGGCTGCGCTTCGCTCAAACGGATAAAGCTTTCGTCTTCTCTGCGCTATCTTCCCGAGCGGCTCTTTGAGGGCTGTTCTTCTCTTGAAAAAATTATTATGCCGCCCGAAGTCGATTCGATCGGGAGGGCTGCGTTTTCCGGCTGCGCCTCGTTAAAATCGATCCCGTTCCGCGCCGGTCTCACCGAGCTTTCGGAAGACGTCTTTTCGTATTGTACCTCGCTCGTATCGCTCGTTATTCCCGACTCGGTGGAACGGATCAAAAGCGGGGCAGCTGCGGACTGTACGAAACTCGCCGCAGTCGTATTGCCTTCTTCGCTCAAAACACTCGATGCGGGCGCGTTTGCCGGCTGCTCGTCGCTTCGTCATATTCGAATCTCGGAAGATAACGATGTCTTTTATGTCGATGAAAAGGACGGCTGTCTGTACCGTCGCGAAAAAGACGGCGACGTCATCGTTCTCCGCCCCTGCGATTTTGAAAAGACGGCGGCGAAATTGATTAAAACGGACGAAGATGAAGAGCCTTCCGGCAAGCTTGAAAAGGAAGACCTTTCCGAAATCGACCGGTACGAAGCGGAGTCGCGTAAAGACGAAGCGGACGACGAAATCGATAATCGGAACGTCGGTAAGGAAAGCGGCGGTTCTGATGTCGGCGACGGACACGCAGACAAAGCGGAGTTACGTAAAGATGAAGCGTGCGGCGGCGAAAAAATCGGCGATGCAACCTATGCGGTTTCTTCCACCGTCGAAACAATCCGCGATATAACCGATGACTCTTCCATCGTTGAAAATGACGACGATACAACAGATAACGCCGCCGCGGAAAAATCGGACGATCACGGATGGGCGGAAAACTCCGTTCCCGATCTTGCCGAAGACCAAGCTGACGAAACGACCGTCGAAAATGCCGTCCTGAATCCGGCTGCAAGCGATGCGGCTTTTTCCGCCGAAACGATCGGCGAATCCGAAGCAAAAGAACCTGTTGCAACATTATCGAAAAAAAACGATAATTCCGACATTACTGAAAAAGGGCGAAATGAAACGGATGAGAACGCCGCGGGAGTTTCGGTCGATGAAGCCGGAGCGGAGGTCGCCTCGGAAAGCCCGCAGAACGAAGCATCCCAAGAAGCCGAGTCGGATACGGATGACGCGGAAGTACATGATGCTCCGGCACCGATGATGGAAAGCGGCACCGGTGAAAATGGTGAAGAGGAAATTATTAATTTTGACGGCGATGCACTGCCGGATGAAATCGAGATTTGTAAATTTAATAATAAAGAATCAAGTGATGTGATGGAGAAAAAAACGATGCCGAGTATCAATCAATCAAGTGTCGATGAAATTTTCAAAAAAGCTTCCGAAGTCAAATCGGAAAGCGTACAGGCGGCGGATGACGGATTTAAGCCTATTTCGCAGGACGAACTCAATATGCTCGTTGCGGAAAGCGATATCCTACGGCAGAATACGCCGGCAGACATAACGGTTTCGGCGAGCGCGCAGGAACACGAATACGCTCATTCGGGCGATTCGCTTTTGAAACGTATCGGTGATGCGGCAAAAAAATACGAATGCATAAGCCTTTCGAATGCAGGCGGCAAAAGCGATTGGAACGACAGCCTCTACGTGTTTGCCGAAGGACTCGTGCTCGACGCTTCCGGAAACGGGCATTTTTCGAAAGCGCTTGAAAGCTGCTCGCGTCGGATCGCGGCGATCCACAAATATTCGAAGATTTTTATGTATTACGGACTTCCCTTCGGCGACGATGAGTTCGCACACATGTTTACCGGCTTTATCGCCGAGCGCAACACGGTGTACGCGTGCAGCGCTTCGAAGATGTCGCTGCTTTCCGAAGATGCGCGCCGTTTCGCATCGTTTGCGGGGATCAGCCTTGCCCCGGATCAGATCGTACGCTCAAACGAGCGCGCGGGAAATCCCGAAACGAAGATAATCAAATTGATGCTGCAGGACGATTATTCGGCATAAATTCGGAACACCGTTTTTCCGCAAATTAATTATAACTGCAAAACTGAAATATTTATTCAAAAATCGCTTGACGAACATCGCCTCGATGGATTAGGATAGACCGATATTTTATTCGTACGTCGGGGTATCTTGATTTTGACCGACAGAGGTTCACAATGGCACAGATGAAAAGCGATAATGCAAAAAAAGGTATAGAACGTGCGCCGCACCGTTCACTGTTTTATGCGATGGGATATACGGACGAAGAGCTCGGCCGCCCGCTCGTCGGCGTGTGTTGCGCGAAAAACGAAATCATTCCGGGGCATTTCGAACTCGACCGCATCGCCGAAGCTGCAAAAGCGGGCATCCGCATGGCAGGCGGTACGCCTATAGAATTCCCGGCGATCGGCGTATGCGACGGTATCGCGATGGGGCATGAGGGAATGAAATACTCCCTCGTAACGCGCGAGCTTATCGCCGATTCGATCGAATGCGTTGCGAAAGCGCACCAATTCGACGCGCTCGTGCTCGTCCCGAACTGCGATAAAATCGTTCCCGGCATGCTTATGGCTGCCGCCCGCCTCAATCTTCCGACGGTCGTCGTTTCAGGCGGCCCGATGATGCCCGGCCACGTAACCGATTCTTCGAACCCCTACGCGGCAAAGGGTTTGAGTTTAAGCGATATGTTTGAAGCCGTCGGCGCCGTCGCTGCAGGAAAAATCGACGAGGCTCAGCTCAAAGAGCTCGAAGAGCGTGCGTGTCCCGGCTGCGGCGCGTGCTCGGGTATGTTTACGGCGAACAGCATGAACTGCCTCACCGAAGTGCTCGGTCTCGGGCTTCCCGGAAACGGGACGATCCCCGCGGTGACCGGGCGGCGTATAGCCCTGGCAAAACGAGCGGGTATGCAGGTTATGGAAATGTTTGACAAGGGGATCACCGCGCGTTCCATGATGACGCCCGATTCGTTTCGAAACGCGCTTACGGCGGATATGGCGCTCGGCTGTTCGAGCAATACGGTGCTCCATGTTCCGGCGATCGCGCACGAAGCGGGCGTCGCAATCGATCTGCACATGATAAACGATATCAGCGAAGTAACTCCGAACCTCTGTCACCTCGCTCCGGCCGGTCACACGTTTATGAACGAACTCGACGACGCCGGCGGCGTTGAAGCGGTCCTCGCCGAGCTTGCAAAAAAACAATTGATAAAAACCGATTTGATCACGGTTACCGGAAAGACGATCGCCGAAAATATTAAAAACGCCGTCAACGGAAATCCTTCGGTTATTCGACCGATCGAAAATCCTTTTTCACCCAACGGCGGCATTGCGGTTTTGTTCGGCAATCTCGCGCCCGACGGTACGGTCGTAAAGCGGAGCGCCTGTGCAAAAGAATTGATGAAGCACACGGGGCCTGCCCGCGTATTCGACGACGAAAAGGATGCGATGGCGGCGGTGCAAAAGCGAGAGATCAAACCGGGCGACGTCGTCGTCATCCGCTACGAAGGGCCGAAAGGCGGGCCGGGCATGCGCGAAATGCTCGCCGTTACGGCAGCTCTTGCGGGACAGGATCTCGACAAAGACGTCGCGCTCATCACCGACGGGCGCTTCAGCGGTGCAACGCGCGGCGCATCCCTCGGACACTGCTCTCCCGAAGCGGCCGTCGGCGGACCGATAGCGCTCGTACACGAAGGCGATAAAATCACGCTCGACATAAACGCGTACACGATCACGCTCGAAGTAAGCGACGAAGAGCTTCAAAAGCGAAAGACCGCATGGAAGGCACCGCCTCCGAAAGCGACGGAGGGATATCTCGTCCGCTACGCAAAGCTCGTGTCGTCTGCGGACAAAGGCGCGATTTTACAGTAACGCGGAGGATGGTCAATGAAATATACCGGTGCGCAAATCGTTGTAGAATGTCTTATCGAACAGGGAGTCGATACCGTTTTCGGCTACCCCGGAGGAGCGATCCTCAATATCTACGACGAACTGTATAAAAACGCAAAACGCCTCCGCCACATCCTCACCGCTCACGAACAGGGCGCCTCGCACGCAGCCGACGGCTATGCGCGTTCGAGCGGTAAAGTCGGCGTCGTCATGGCGACAAGCGGGCCGGGCGCGACGAACCTCGTTACGGGTATCGCGACGGCATATATGGACTCCGTTCCCATGGTCGCAATCACGTGCAACGTCATAGCGCCCCTGCTCGGCAAAGACAGTTTTCAGGAAATCGATATCACGGGCGTGACGATGCCGATCACGAAGCATAATTTTATCGTGCGCGATGTCGGACAGCTTGCCGACACGATACGCGAAGCGTTTTTTATCGCAAAGACGGGGCGCCCGGGTCCCGTACTCATCGATATTCCGAAAGACGTCACGGCAGCTTCCTGCGATTACGTTCCGGCTCCGCTCGACGCGCACTTCACGAAGGGCAAAGCGAGTCTGCACCGCATTATGAAAGTATGCGACATCCCCGACGAAAAAATCAATAAACTCGCCTCGCTCATCAATGCGTCGGAGCGGCCCTTTATCTACGCGGGCGGAGGCGTGATCATATCGAACGCGTGCGAAGAGCTCAAAGCGCTCGCCGAAAAAGCGCAGATCCCCGTTTCGATGAGTCTTATGGGAAAGTCCGCTTTTCCGAACACGCACGCGCTTTCGACGGGGATGATCGGTATGCACGGGACGAAGGCATCGAATACGGCTGTCGATACATGCGATCTCCTGCTTGCGATAGGCACGCGTTTCAGCGATCGCGTCATAGGCGATCCCAAGAGATTTGCAGGAAAGGCGAAGATCGTGCAGATCGACGTGGATCCCGCCGAAGTGAACAAAAACATCTCGGTCGACGATTCCCTTGTCGGCAGCATCAAAGATGCGCTTTCGCGTCTTTTACCCCTCGTCGAAAAAAGAAAAGCATCCGACTGGAATGCGAAGATAGACGAATGGAAAGCCGAAGTTCCGCCGAGTTGGAAGCAAAGCGGTAAGCTTTCTCCGAAAGCGATTTTCGAATATGTCAACGGCAGGGTTCCTTCCGATACGATCGTCACGACGGAAGTCGGGCAGCATCAAATGTGGACGGCGCTCTTTTATCATTTCGAAAAACCGCGCACCTTTCTTACGTCGGGTGGATTGGGGACGATGGGCTTCGGCACGGGAGCGGCGATCGGCGCGCAATTTGCGAACCCCGATAAAACCGTCGTACATTTTGCCGGCGACGGTTCGTTCCGCATGAACTGCAACGAACTTGCGACGATAAGCCGGTACGGTCTTCCGATCATCATTATCATTTTCAATAACGGCGCACTCGGAAACGTCCGTCAGTGGCAGACGCTCTTTTACGAAAAGCGTTACAGCGCGACAACGCTCGATTTTGCACCCGATTTCGTAAAGCTCGCCGATGCCTACGGAGTGACAGGCGTCCGCGTTACCGATGAAGCGGAATTCAAAAAAGCTTTTGATACGGCGCTCGCGTCCGGAAAGCCTGCGGTGATCGACGCTGCGATCGACAAAGACGAAATGGTACTTCCGATGATCCCGCCCGGAAAATCCGTCGACCGCATTATGATGGATATCGACCTGTAAGAGCCGCATTTTAAAGCCGCATTTTAAAGGTGGCAATTAATCGATACATGCGGTATACTGGATATGTCGTATAGGGAACCTCTAAAGACTGCAGTTTTTAGAGGTAACTTTAAAAATGCGACGGAAACGGAGGCCTCTATGTACGAGTCCGGCGAAGATTACCTTGAAGCGATCCTCAGAGTAAAAAATGTAAAAGGTACGGTTCATTCGGTCGATATCGCGAAAAAGCTCGGCGTTTCCAAACCGAGCGTGAGCAGGGCTGTCGGCATATTGAAGCGTGACGGCTATCTCGAAGACGGCGAAAGTACGGAACTCGAATTTACGAAAAAGGGGCTTGAAAAAGCGACGAACGTGTATTCCCGCCATCGCCTGCTTACCGATTTTTTTGTAAAGATCACCGGCGTTTCCAAAGAGCAGGCTGAAGAAAACGCATGCCGTGTCGAACACGATATCGATGCCGACATCGTTGCGGGTATCGAAAAGTGGATGAAAAAAAATAAAAAATAATTTACAGGGTAACTGCAACGGAAACTATATTCGGCTGTACTCCCTGCTGCTTGACCTGCCATTCGCCGCGGTCTTCCGAAGCGGTGTACCCTCCCCTCTTTCGATCTTCCGATCGCGGAACAAGCGGCGTCTTTCGCCTACGCCCGCCCGGCGCGGGGCTGCAGGCAGCGACCGCAGCGGAGCGAGGACGCCGAGCGTGAGCGAGCCGCAAAGGGCGGGTTGGCCGATCCGTTTCGTCCGTAGTTCCTGTATCGATTTTAATTTTTTTTACTGAAACGGTTTTCCGCCTTTTATGTGATTTCTTCGTTTTTCATAATCTTTCAATTTTTATTTTACAAATTGCAAAAACGGGTGTATAATGTTTACAATAAGCTGTATTTATTACACTTGTGGTTTATATGGCGGTCGTATGGACGATAAAGATCGGCGACAAGTGTCGACTTTATCTCGATTTTGCGTAAAGTGCATATCACGGCCTGTGCGTAAAATCGTATGAATTATTTATTATTTAACGTGTGCGCCCGCCGGAAGCGTCGGGGTAAGGGTCTTCCGAGCGGACTACGCACACGGCTAAAAACTTTTAGGAACTTGCGCCTTGCATGAAGCGCCGCTGCAAGTTTCCCCCAAAATTTTTAGGGAGGATGTATGGTTTCTTTCTTTCTGTGTATCGGTCTGCTTATAGCAGGGTATTTCGTGTACGGAACGATCGTCGAAAAAGTGTTCCAGCCCGATGCGAATCGGGTGACGCCCGCTATGGCAAATCCTGACGGTATCGACTACGTTCCGATTTCGACGCCGCGCGCTTTCCTCGTTCAGCTTTTGAATATCGCCGGTCTCGGACCGATTTTCGGTGCGATTTCGGGTGCATTGTGGGGACCGAGCGTCTACCTCTGGATCGTCGGCGGTACGATTTTTGCCGGTGCGGTGCACGATTATCTTTCGGGTATGCTGTCCGTTCGGAACGACGGTGCGAGTATTTCGGAAATCACGGGGAAATATTTGGGACCCGTTATGATGAGCGTCATGCGCGTATTCAGCGTCGTTTTGCTCGTCATGGTCGGCGTCGTCTTTATGGTAGGGCCGGCGGGATTGCTCGCGCTTTTGACGCCCGAGTGGCTCAACGTAAAAGTGTGGACGGTAATCATCCTCGTCTACTATTTCCTTGCGACGCTGCTTCCGGTCGATAAAGTCATCGCACGCTTTTATCCGATTTTCGGCATCTTCCTCATCCTCATGGCGGTCGGCGTTTCGGTTGCGACGATGATAAACAACGGCGTCCGCCCGATGATGGAAATTACGCTTGAAAACCTCTATCCTGCGGCAACGCAAAAACCGATTTGGCCGCTTATGTTCATCACTGTTGCCTGCGGCGCCATATCAGGCTTTCACGCAACGCAGTCGCCGATCGTTTCGCGCACGCTACGGAACGAAAAAGAGGGTCGCAGAGTATTTTACGGTGCGATGGTCGCGGAAGGCATCATCGCGATGATTTGGGCATCTGCCGCAATCGCATTTTTCTGGAACAAAGACGGTGCCGGTACCGGTCTTAAAGCGATGCTTGAAATGGGCGGCGGAAACCCGAAATCGGTATATGCGATCTGTACGGGTCTTCTCGGAAAAGTCGGAGGGGCGATCGCGCTTATCGGCGTTATCGCTTGTCCGATCACGTCCGGCGATACTGCATTCCGCAGCGCGCGTATGGTCATCTTCGATTGGTTCAAGCTCAACGAAAAAGATCTCAAGATTCGCCTTTCGATTGCAACTCCGCTGCTTTTGATCGGCTACGGTATTTCGTGGATCAAGTACGGCGTCGTCTGGCGGTATTTTTCGTGGTCGAACCAAACGCTCGCAATGATCGTATTGTGGGCGGGTGCGGCCTATCTTGCGACGAATTATCCGAACAGAAACCGCTGCTGGCTTGCCGCGATCCCCGCGACCTTTATGTCCGCCGTATCGATCACCTATCTCTGCTATGCGCCCGAGTGTTTCAACCTCGTGCGGCTCGGACAGACGGGCATTACGATTTCCTATGCGGTAGGTATCGTCTTTGCGGTCGTTTTCCTCTGCATGTTTATGTTCAGAATTTATTTGAATCCGAAGCGCAGCCTCGAACTGCAAAATAAAACGATCATCGGCCGCAAATAAATCATACGGCGCATGATGCGTAAAAGCCGCCCGAACGTCAGCGATGGCGTCGGGCGGCTTTTTTATGTACGGGTTTTACGATGTCCTGTGTACGAAGTGAGAGTATTTGCGTTAAAACTTTTCGATTTCTTCTTTTGTGAGGCCGGTCAGTTTTTTACCATATCGATGACGACCCGCACGAGCAGCACGATGAGCAAAAGAGCCGCAAGGCACAAAGCGCCGAAAAGGATTTTATAATTTGCCGGCACGGTTTTAAATTGCAGCGCTTCTTTTTGCAGCGTGCTTCGCATTGCATCCGCCGCGTTTTTATCCGCGCCGGTCTGCATCGCTCCCGCGCTCCCGCCGTCTTTTTTATTTTGCGCCGCATCTTTTTCGGTATCGGGCATCCCGTTTTTTTTCACGACTTTATTTTTCGCATCGCTTTTTGCGCTTTGTTTTTCGCCCTCTTTTGCAGCCGCCTGTATATCCCGCATTTTTTCGGGCGCAAAGGGGATGACGATGCGCGCGTGTCCCGCCCAGTTTTTATACGAGTCGGCAAGACCTATGACCGCCGTTTCATCTGAAAACGATTCGAGTATGAGCGCGTTGAAATGCTTTGTAAAATAATTGCGATCGTCGTAGTGATTCGTATTCCACCAGCACACTTTTTGCGCGAGCTCATCCGCTTCGCTTACGGGTAAGCCGTACGCCGCTTCCATGTAGCCGGAGACGACAAAGGCGAGCGCTTTGATCGTTCCGACTTTCGCGTTCGGCGCAATGTAGATGATGTCGGCTCCGGGAAGCGAGTCCGACGAAGGGATGCGGCGCGCGCGGTATTTTTTTGAGGGAGCGCCGGATGCATAGGGTTCGCCGTTTTTATGCTGTGCATCCTGCCGTTTAATGCTTCCGCCGAGTCTGCGCCCCATATCGCGTATCTGCTTTGCGGTATTGAATTCGTTTTTCGGCACGGGGGACGTATCTTCGATATAATCGACGCGCTTTGCCGTATCGAGGAGCGCCGTATCGATGTGGACGGCAAAGAGAGCGCTTGCCGAAAGCAGCGCCGAAACGATGACGGATAATTTTTTTACCATAACGCACTCCCGTAAAAGTCGACGAACAAAGTCGGCTTTGCCTGTGAATTTGCCATTCGTACCTATACAGTATACAAATCATTGTAAAAATAAACAATGTAGTGTATACTGGCGAAACTATGGATACGCACGGTACGATGACCGGGGACAATCACGCCGCTCTGTGGCACGGCCGTTTTTCCGAAGGGCCGGACGCAGAGGCAGTCGCGTTTGAAACTTCAATTCACGCCGACCGGCGCATGGCTCGCGATGATATTTTCGGAAGCAAGGCGCACGCGGAAATGCTCGCGCGTACGGATATAATCTCGCGCAAAGAAGCCGATGAAATTATCGCCGCGCTCGACTCGATCGATGCCGATATGGCGTCGGGCAAGCTTCCCGTCGATGCTTCCGCCGAAGACATTCACTCGTTTATAGAAGCCGCGCTCACCGACAGGATCGGAGAAGCGGGCAAAAAAGTGCATACGGGCAGGAGCCGAAACGATCAAATCGCCCTCGACGAAAGGCTGTATCTCAGGCGGACGATCCCCGAACTGCAAAAAAAGATTGCGCACCTCATCGAAACGCTCGCCGGTATCGCCGAACGCCACACGCAATCGATTATGCCGGGCTTTACGCACATGCAGCACGCACAGCCGGTGACGCTCGCTCATCATCTGTGCGCGTGGGCGTGGAGCTTTGCGCGCGATTGGGAACGGCTTTCCGATGCGCTTAAACGCATTTCGCGCTCACCGATAGGGGCCGGAGCCCTTGCCGGAACGACACTTCCGCTCGACAGAAAACTCGAAGCGGAACTGCTCGGCTTTGACGGAGTTACGCCCAATTCGCTCGACACCGTTTCCGACCGCGACTACTGCATCGAATTCGCATCGTGCTTTGCGCTTTTGCAGATGCACCTTTCGCGAGCCGCCGAAGAGGTCGTGCTGTGGTCTACGTCGGAATTTTCGTTTATCGAATTGAGTGAAACGTGGTCGACCGGCAGTTCGATCATGCCGCAGAAAAAAAATCCCGACTTTGCCGAACTCATCCGTGGGCGGACGGGCAGAGTATACGGCGATCTCGTAGCGCTTTTGACGATGATGAAAGCGCTGCCGCTCGCATATAACCGCGACATGCAGGAAGACAAAGAAAGCCTTTTCGACGCATTCGACACGGTGAGCGCCTGCGTGTCGGTTTTTACTGATATGATCGCCTCTGCATCGTGGAATGTGCCGCGCATGGAAAGCTCCTGCGAAGACGGTTATCTCAATGCGACCGATGTCGCCGAATACCTCGTGCGCAAGGGTGTCCCGTTCCGCACGGCACACGGCATTGCGGCTCAAGCGGTGCGCACCGCGATCGAAAAAAAGTGCAGACTCGAAGAACTTCCGATCAAGGATTTTAAAGCTTGTTCGGATCGCATCGAAGACGATATCTACCCGCTCATCGATTCGAAGTCATGCGTCGCTTCGCGAAAAACCGAAGGTGGGCCGGCTGCCGAGCGCGTTGCGGAGCAGATACAAACGCTGAAAGATTTTGTAAAAAAACGGCTCTGACGCGGATCGGCAAACGCTTCTTTGCGGGGCATAAAAACTGTCGGATGTACTATGTAAAACGCGCGGATGCTGCGCGTAAAGAGAAAATGCATCGCCTGATATATATATTATTAATTTATTTGCGGAATGCGCGGTAAAAAACAAGTGAAATATCGTTTTGCCGCAAGGTTCTGCAAAAATCTTTATTGGAGATAAAAATGAAAAAAACGGTAACGGTATTTTTAGCTTCGCTTTTCGCTTTCTCTATCGTATTGGGAAGCACAGGCTGCAAAAAACAAAACGCGTCTTCCGCCCGCGATACATCGCTTGACGATCTCATCTCGCGCGGCGTATTTGTGCTCGGACTCGACGATTCGTTTCCTCCGCTCGGCTTTCGCAATGCTGACGGCGAAATCGTCGGCTATGATATCGATTTGGCAAAAGAAGCGGCCAAGCGGCTCGGCGTGGAGTTTAAAGCGCAACCCATCGATTGGGGTGCGAAAGAGATGGAGCTGAACACCGGCAAAATCGACTGCATTTGGAACGGCTTTACGATGACGAAAGAACGTGAACAAGCGCTTTCGTTTACGAAGCCGTATCTGAAAAATGCGCAAGTGCTCGTCGTGCGAAACGACAGCGGTATCGCATCTCTGAAAGATATGGCGGGAAAGACGATCGCTCTGCAAAGCGGTTCGAGCGCACAGGAAGCCGTCGACGGAAACGTCGAGTTTTTGCGCTCGCTCAAAGGACAGGTGCTTTTGAAAGACAACGTTACCGCGCTCAACGACCTTGAAATCCGCGGCGTCGACGGCGTCGTCATGGACAGCGTCGTTGCAAACTACAGCATCGCCGCAACGGGGAAACCCTTTACCGTTATCGATGAAGCGCTCTCTTATGAAAATTACGGGATCGCGTTCCGCAAAGGGAACGCCGCCTTGCGCAACAAAGTACAGAGCGTATTGGAAGATATGCAAAAAGACGGAACGGTTACCGCCGTCTCGGTAAAGTGGTTCGGCCGCGATATTTCGGTGATCGGTAACTAGATGACCAAGATACTGCAGGCGATGCTGCACGGGAGTACAACGTCGATCGAAGTGTTTTTTTTAACGCTGATCTTCGCGCTCCCGCTCGCCCTTCCGTTCTGTGCGGGTCGTATGGCGAAAAACCGGATACTCTCGGGGGCAACAAAAGCGTTTTTGCTCGTCATACGCGGAACGCCTCTCATGTTGCAGCTGCTCGTCGTGTACTTCGGTCCGAGCCTTTTGTGTCTTTGGTTCAACAACAATTTCGGTACCGATTTTCGCGTCTCGTGGCCGCGTTTTCTCGCAGCGCTTGTCGCACTCATCGTGAACTACGCTGCCTACTTTGCCGAGATTTACCGCGGCGGTATCGAATCGATCCCCGTAGGACAATACGAAGCGGCGAAAGTGCTCGGCTATACGAAGCGCCAAACCTTTTTGTATATCATCCTGCCGCAAGTCGTCAAGCGCATCATGCCCGCAATGGGCAACGAAACGATAACGCTCGTGAAAGATACCGCTCTTGTCCAAGTTATCGGGGTGTCCGAACTTTTGCGCGTCGCACAGGAAACGCAAAGCCGCCTCTTTTCGTTTATGCCGCTCTTCGTCGCGGGCGTTTTTTACCTTTTGATGAATTGGGGCGTTGAAATCGCGTTTGCGCGCATCGAAGCGAAACTCGCTTATTATCGTTAGCGGACAATGCCGCTTGCATAAAAATCAAAAATAAAAAATTCTGCCGCTTGTTACGTCGCTCGCTTTTCACTATAGTGTATGAACCGATCGTAAAAGCTGCGGTCTATGGATGATTGAACGATGATAAAAAAGCGATTAATAAAATCAATAAAAACCATATTGTTGTTGAGCATCACGGCGTGCGCTTTTTTTTCGGTTTCCTGCGCTTCGACGAAGACGGAAAAAAAGCTTTTTTTGACCGATGAAAATTTTACGAGCCGGATCGGTACGGCTGAGAGCGACGCCGACGAGTCGTACATCTTTTTGCGTTTTTACGATCCTGAGCTCACTTCTCCGTTTTACGTAGCGAATATCCTTAAAAACGGCATCTCAAAGATAGACGTAAATCCGCTTCCGGTAAGTCACGTGAGCATCGGTTTCGATTTGCGTGACGATTTTTTCGGACTCACGTTGATGTCTCGTCCGCAGCTCGACAGAGAACGCTGCACCGATACGAAAACGAATAACTATACGAAGCAGTGCGATGCTGCATCGTCGAAACAGGTGCTGTACGCGATCAAAGCGACGGGTAAAGAACGCAAAAAAGCGATCCGTATGCTCATGGAAAATAAAAACGTGCGCTACGATGTCGATAAAAATTTCAAGATCGCCAATCGCGCGCTGAAGCGAAAATTGTTTACGGCGGAAAACGACAGATCGCTGGAAAAGTTTTATGCGTCGAAAAAAGATATAGAAGCGATAAACGATGCGGAAAATAAAAAAGCGCAAAAGAAATTCGTGTGCTCGACCTTTGTCGCTTACGTCCTGTACAATTCCGTGCAAAGCGTCCGGGATTTTTTTAATAAAAATCACATCGATTATCACTATCTTATGGTGAGCGATATCGCATGCATTCCGGGTGTGGAAGAGCTGTTCGAATCGACGTGGGAGGATTACGGAACTGCGGCGCGAACCTTCGTCGCAGAGCATAAAGAATTTCAGCGATACTTGCCGAAAGAGGAGCGCTTACACTAGGCGTAGGATGGTCGCCGATTATTCGCGCGCGGGAAGTTTAATACCCCGACGCTCCGTTCGGACTTGTTGATCGATTTTCGTTCGTGCCGTATAAAAGCTTCTGCTATGTAAAATCTTTTACGCCTGCCAAATCGAGCGTTGCAAAATAGTCCGCGATCGTTTCGCGCCGTCTGATTTCTTTGAAGGAACCGTCGTTCCTCATGAGCACTTCGCCCGCTCTGAGCTTTCCGTTGTAGTTGAATCCCATCGCCCTGCCGTGTGCGCCGGCATCGTGAATTATTAAAATATCGCCGATATCGATTTTCGGCAAACTCCTCTGTACTGCGAATTTATCACAGTTTTCACATAGAGATCCTACGACGTCATATACGCGGTCTTTTGTCGCGTTTTCTTTTCCGCTGACGGTCACTTCGTGATAGGCGCCGTACATGCCCGGCCGCATCAAGTCCGCCATGCACGCGTCGACTCCGATATAATCGCGGTAGATGTGTTTTTCGTGGATCGCCGTTGTGATAAGCCAGCCGTAGGGGCCGGTGACGGGTCTGCCGCATTCCCAATAGATGCCCATAGGATCGAGATCATTTTTAATAATTTTTTCGTCGTAAAGTTTTTTGATGCCGCGCGCTACATAACCGAGGTCGACCGCTTTTTGCTCCGGCCTGTACGGAATGCCGACCCCGCCGCCCAAATCGACGAATTCGATTTTTATGCCGAGCCTTTGTTTTATTTCGACGCAGAGATCGAAGAGGATATCCGCCGTGTCGATAAAAAAATCGGGATCGAGTTCGTTCGAAGCGACCATCGTATGGAGTCCGAATCGTTCGACGCCTTCTTCTTTGCAGCGCGCATAGGCTTCGAAAAGCTGTTCGCGCGAGAGGCCGTATTTCGCTTCTTCGGGTTTTCCGATGATCGCGTTGCCGCCTTGCTTGAGCGGGCCGGGATTGTAGCGGAAACAGAGCAGCTTCGGTAATTTGCCGCCGAGCGCATTTTTTAAAAAATCGATGTGCGTGATGTCGTCCAAGTTGATGAGGTTACCGTGTTCGTACGCGTATTGAAATTCGGGAGCAGGCGTTTCGTTCGACGTAAATATGACGCTCTCCCCTTCGATGCCCGCCAATTCGGCGAGTATGAGTTCGGGTAAGCTCGAGCAGTCGGCGCCGCATCCTTCTTCTGCGAGGATTTTAAGCATATAGGGATTCGGCATCGCTTTTACGGCGAAGTGTTCGCGGAACTTCGGAAAGGCGGAAAACGCCTCTGTAAAGCGGCACATGTTTTCGCGGATCGCCCTTTCATCGTAGAGGTAAAAGGGCGTCGGAAATTTTTTTATTAAATTTAAAAGCTCATCGTGCGTGAGCGGAAAATCGAAACTCATATATCATCCATGTCATCAGAAATCGATCCACTATAGCATATTCGAAACGAGGGAATCAACGGCGAGGACACGGAATTCGTCCCGTACGCTTTTCGACAAAATGACGATCATTTCGCCGAAAAGCGAATTTTCTGCCACAGCTCGTCATACTTTTCGAGGTTTTCGCCGATGTCGAGTTTCAGTTCGCAGTGCGCCATCTCTTCGGTCGTGTACATCGGCGTCGTCGTCATATATTTCGCAGCTTCCGTGTTGACCGAGGGAGGGAAACGGAACCAATCGAGGAATTGCGCATAGATTTCCGGCCGATGGATAAAATCGATAAACTGCATAGCAAGGTCGTAATGCTTTGCGCCTTTTAAGATGACCATCGAATCGATATACATGGGGCCGCCTTCTTTCGGTATAAAAAAGTCGATCGTGTCGGCTTGTTTATCTTCAGGGACTTCGCCGTATACGACTTCGGCGTAGCCTTGGCACACCCAAAAATCTCCTGCCGCAAAGGATTTGCCGAATCCTTCCGCATCGAATTTAACAAGATTCGGTTTCCAATCGTTTATTATTAAATTCGCGGCGCTTTTGAGTTCGGCATCGCCCGTCGAATTGACCGAATATCCCCGATACGCGAGCGCATCTCCGATAACTTCGCGCATATCGTCCATCATGGACGCATGACCCCGTATGCGCGCGTCGGAAAAGATATTCCAGCTTCGCTCGTAATTTGAAAAGTACAGTTTGTTTACGGCGATGCCCGCCGCTCCCATATAGTACGGAACGCAGAACTTCATCGTCGGGTCGTATACGGCTTTTTCGAGAACGAGCGGATTGATGTATTTTTTATTTTCAAATCGATTCAAATCGATCTCTTTCAGCATACCCTGTTTGAGCATGATCGACGCGTAGTCCTGCGACGGAAAGGCGATATCGTAGCCGGACGCACCGGCCATGAACTTTGCATACATCACTTCGTTTGAGTCGTAGGTATCGACTTTTACCCGGCAGTCGTATTCGCTTTCGAATCGGCGGAGTGCGGCTTCGGGCACGTAGTACGTCCATGTAAAAAGATAGAGTACGTTCGATCGTTTGTGTCCGCCGCTTTCTTTCGAGCAGGATGCAAAACCGAGAACGCAGCATACAAGCGCTGCAATCAAAATGCCGTCGATGATTTTTTTCATAGTTTCCTCAAAATAATAAAATAGCGCCGCGAAAGGTGCGCCGTCTTTGCATCATGCACCGTACCGTTTGTCATTATGATACGAAATGCCGGCTGCAGCAAAGAAAATATTTAATGAGAAGCCGCTACCGTTTTGAGTCCCTTTCGAAGCGCGAAGGCGATAAGGCAGGTTGCAAGGATCATCACGCACGAAAGCGAATTGATGACGGGAGAGACGCCGAAGCGTATCATCGAATAGACGTACAGCGGCAGCGTCGTCGAACCCGGTCCCGACACGAAAAAGGTGATGACGAAGTCTTCGAGCGACATCGTGATCGCGATGAGAAAGCCCGACAGGATGCCCGGCAAAAGAGAAGGCACGACGACTTTGACGAGCGTCTGAAATTCCGTCGCGCCCAAATCGTGCGCCGCTTCGATGATCGAAAAATCGAATTCGTCGAGCCGTGCCTTTACCATGAGATAGACGAAGGGCAGACAAAATGTCGTATGCGCCGCAAATATCGTAAAAAGTCCGAGCGGTATGTGCACGCGGCTGAAAAATATGAGCGTTGAAACTCCGACAATCACTTCGGGTAAGATCATCGGAAGGTATGTAACGCTTTCGATGAGCTTCCGCCCGCGAAACTTATACCAGCTGCAGCCGATCGCCGCAAGAGAAGCGAGCAGCGTCGAAACGGCGGCCGATGTAAGGGCGACGATGAGACTGTTTAAAAGCGCTTCCCACAGAGGGCGGGAATCGAAGATGAGCGCTTTGTACCACATAAGCGAAAAATTCGTAAACTCGGCGCCCTTGCTGCCGTTGAACGAATAGGCGATGATAACGACGAGCGGCAAAAACAAAAAGACGAGCGTGAGCGCAAGCATTACATTTGAGAAGGAAAATATTGCGGCGCGATGCTTCCACGATTTTTTTGCATGCCGCGCGGGTTCGGACTGCCGCCGTTTTTTTACCGCAGGAAATAAAAAGAAAAATATATTCGTCATTTCAGTATCCCTCCGGTAAAGCCGGATGCATTTCCGTTTGTCGAATAGACCTCATCTTTTACATTCGAGGATTTGAGTTTGGCGTCGCGCCGGTTCGAAAAACTCATCCAAAAGATGCCCGCGATGCTGATAAGCGTTATGATCATGGAAAAAGCGGCGGACAGCGGCCAGTTGCGCATTTTTTGCACTTGATCGACGATGACGTTTCCGAGCATATACGAATCTTTGCCGCCGACCAAAAGAGGCACTGCATAGGCGCCGAAAATCGGGATGAACGTAAAGATGACAGCCGTGACGATGCCGCTTCTGATTCCGGGAATGAGCACTTTTATCATTGCCTGCATTTTATTCGCGCCCAAATCGCGCGCCGCTTCGAGCAGTGAAAAATCGAAGCGGTCGACTGCGGTGAAAATCGGCAATATGGCGAACGGCAAATACATGTACACGGAAACGAGGATGACCGCATTTTGATTGTACAAAAATTGTATGTAATCTTTTATGATGCCGAGCGATATGAGAATTTGATTTAAGATGCCGTCGTTGTTGAGGATCGACATCCACGCGAAAACGCGGATGAGCGAATTCGTCCAAAACGGAATGATTATTAAAAAAAGCAAAAGCGTTTGATGCCGGCTTCTCGCCATCGCGTATCCGCACGGGAGCGAAACAAGCACGGTGAGCGCAGTCGAAACGATCGTGATCTTGAGCGTCCGCAGCACGAGTATGCCGTAATTCGGGTTGAACATCTGACGGTATGCGTTGAGCGAAAACCGCCCTTCGACGCCGCCGTATAATCCCTTTTTCAAAAAACTGTAGATGAAGATAATGACCAGCGGCGCGATAAAAAATATAAAAAGCCAAACGCCCATCGGCCATGCGTATGCCGTACCCTGATTGATCGTATCGTCTTTTGCCGCGGGAGGTTTCGTATCCGTCGTTTTCATTTTTGTATGTCCTCGACGATATAGCCGTCTTCCGCCGCCCACGAAATATAGACGTCGTCTTTCCATTGGATGGCCGGTCCGTCATCGAAATAAATCGTATGCTGTTTGAAAACTTTGACGAGCGCGCCGTTTTCGAGCCGCACGTAAAACTTCGATTGAAATCCCGAATACACCGGTTCTTCGACGATGCCTTTGAACACGTTGATATCGGTGCGGCCGTGCGTTTCAGGCGGCTCTTTCGTAATGCGGATTTTTTCCGGGCGGATCGTAAAAGCGACCTTTTGTCCCTTTTGCGTCGGACCGTAGTCGGTTACCTGCATATAACGGTCGAGGCTTGCCGTCGCTTCGGTGTCGCTCGCAAGCGGCGCTTGATGACCGAGCGCGGGGACGGAACAGGTTACCATATAGTCGGGATCTTTTCCCTGCGTTTGATGCGGCACGCAATCGACGACCTGCGCTTCGAAGAGATTCGTTTCGCCGATAAACTGCGCGACGAATTGCGTCGCAGGGCTTTCGTAAATTTCGAAGGGCGTTCCGACTTGCAGTACGTGCCCCGCATTCATAACGGCGATGTGATCCGACACGGAAAGCGCTTCGCTTTGATCGTGCGTCACGTAGATGAACGTTATGCCGATTTTATCGTGCAGATTGTCGAGATCGATGAGGAGATTTGCGCGGAGCTTCGCGTCGAGTGCGGAAAGCGGTTCGTCGAGCAAAAGCACTTTCGGCTCGTTTATCAGCGCGCGTGCGATCGCGACCCGCTGCTTTTGTCCGCCCGACAGCTGATTCGGTTTTTTATGGATGTGCTGATCGAGCTGTACGAGGTGGATATAATGCTTTACTTTTTCGTCGATCGTTTCTTTCGGCACTTTTCTCAAGCGCAGCGGAAACGCGACGTTTTCGTATACCGAAAGATGAGGAAAAAGCGCATAGGTTTGAAAAACCGTATTCGAATGGCGCTTATCCGGCGGAAGCGGGGCGACGTTCGTTTCATCGAACAGCACCGCACCTTCGTCGGGATATTCGAACCCCGCGATGATGCGCAAAAGCGTCGTCTTGCCGCAGCCTGAAGGACCGAGCAGAGAAAAGAATTCTCCCGGCTCGATTGTAATGCTGATGTCGTCGAGAGCGATAAAATCGTTATCGAACCTCTTCGAGACATGCTCGATGGTAACCCGGCTCCCTTTCACTTCAAGCAACCTCGGTATAGTGTGATGGAAGAGCCGCGCTCAAAACGGCTCAAATGTAGGCACATTATATACAAAGGGAATGGGGTATGCAAGAGCGCATAATTCCGAGCAGTGCGGAGGAATTATGCGCGTCTCCTATAAAAGAAAAACGGCTTGTCCGTTTTTCCTCTCTCGACTTATAGAGTAATTCCGAGCAGTGCGGAGAAATTGCGAGCGTCTCCTATCACACGGAGCGACGCACACGTCACTCCGTGTGTCCTCATAAGGAATTGCAGTCGGCTTTCATACCTTTTATTACATCCGAAAGGATGAGGCATGAAAGCCTCCGCACGGATAAGAGAAAAACGGCTTGGCCGTTTTTCGACTCCCGACTTATTCAAGTAAATGGCAAATGAGCCGACACGCTCAGATGCTGCAATGACGCCTACGCCCGGCCGGAGCGGTGCCGCAGGCAGCCACCGGAGCGAGCGTAAGCGAGCGAGGAGGCCGAGCGCGAGTGAGCCGCGGAGGGCGGGATCGCACATAGGTGCCGTCCGTAATCATATATAATTCGTTTTATCGCCTTTCTTTCGGCCGAAAATCGAATTTCGTTTCGGCGAGGATGACGGCAAAAAAGATGAGAGTGCAGCCTGCGGTCATGCGCGAAGTCAAACATTCGTGCAAAAGGACGGTACTGAACAGCACGCCGAACACCGACTCGAACGAAAGGAGGAGAGCTGCAAAAGACGAGCGCACGTATTTTAAGCCTACGTTCTGCAGCGCAAAGGAAATCATCGTGCTGAAAAGACCGAGGTAGAGCATCGAAACGATAACGCGCGTATTTTTTACGGCCGCGACAGGAAAAGCGCCGTCAAAAAGAAAGGCTGCAATCCATGAAAAGACGGCGGCAAAAAAGAACTGCAAAACGGTAAGCACGATCGGATCGTAACGGATATTGCATTTAGCCGTATAGAGAATGTGCAGCGCGTAAAAAACGCCGCAGCCGAGCGTAAGGGCGTCGCCGAAATTGATCGAAAGGAGCGATGATTCGCTTTTTGAAAGCGCGAGCAAACCGATGCCCAAAAGCGAAATCGCGGCTGCGGCAAAGACGTGTCCGCCCGGAAATTTTTTATAAAGCGGCCAGCCGAAAAGCGGCACGAGCATTACGTACACCGTCGTGAGAAATGCGTTTTTTCCGGCGGTCGTATAATCGCAGCCGACCGTTTGCAGCGCGTAGGCAAAAAACAACAGAGCGCCGAGTATCGCCCCGCGCTTCCAATACGAAGCATTGAGCAATTTGAGAGAGCGCACAAAGATAAGGGCAAGAGCCGCCGCCGCAATCGAAAAACGGAAAGCGAGCATATAGATCGCGCCGATATAGTCGAGGCTGTCTTTTACAACGACGAACGCAAATCCCCAAATACACGCTGCAAGGAGCAGCCCTGCTCCCGCAAAAAACGATACGCTCTTTTCTCTCATACGTCGGCAAGCGGCGTCACTTTTTTAAGGTGCCAAATATCGCGCACGTAGTCTTCGATCGTGCGGTCGGAAGAAAATTTGCCGCTGTTCGCAATATTGATAAGCGCTTTTCGCGCCCACTCTTTCGTATTTTGATAAGATACTTCGACTTCTTCGTGAGCCCTGCAGTACGCGTCGAAATCCGCAAGCACGTAGAACACGTCGGGGCGCTGACCTTCGACGCCGTAGACGAGCGAATCGTAGAGCTCTTTGAATTCCTGATGCGTCGGATCGTAGGTACCGTCGACGAGCTGTTGCACGACGCGGGAAAGCTCGGGGTTCCGTCCCAAGTATTCCTGGGGATTATAGCTGTGCTCGTTTTCCATTTTAATAATTTCATCGGCGGAAAGTCCGAACACGAAAGCGTTTTCTTTTCCGGTTTCATTGATAATTTCGATATTCGCGCCGTCCATCGTACCGAGCGTGAGCGCACCGTTTACCATAAACTTCATATTGCTCGTACCCGACGCTTCAAAGCCCGCAGTCGATATCTGCTCGGAAACGTCGGCAGCCGGAAAGATTTTTTCCGCAACGCTGACGCGGTAGTTTTCGACGAACACGACGCGGATTTTCCCGTGCACGCGCCGGTCGTTGTTCACGCGGTCGGCGACGGTATTGATCAGTTTGATGATCGTTTTCGCTCTGCGGTAGCCCGACGCGGCTTTCGCACCGAAGATAAAAGTCTGCGGCGGCGGATTGAAATCGGGATCGTCGATGATGCGGTTATACAGATACATGATGTGCAAAACATTTAAAAGCTGGCGCTTGTATTCGTGCAGGCGTTTTACCTGCACGTCGAAAATGCTGTCGGGGTCGAGGAATTCGTTTTGCGTATGCTTGAGATATTCGGCCAAGCGCTGTTTGTTCGATTTTTTGATCGCCGTAAGCTCCGCGAGAGAAGCTTCATCGCTTGAAAAACGCTCGAGGGCTTTGAGCTTCGTCAAATCCTTTTCCCAGCCTCCTCCGATACGCGCCGTGATAAATTCCGCAAGAGAGGGATTCGCATTTAAAAGCCAGCGCCGCTGCGTGATGCCGTTCGTTTTATTGTTGAATTTTTCGGGATAGAGTTCGTACCACTCTTTCAGCTCCCGAGTTTTTAATAATTCCGTGTGGAGCTCGGCAACGCCGTTTACGCTGAAACACGAATGGATCGCAAGCCACGCCATAAAGACGTGTCCGTTGTTGATGATCGACAGTTTTTGATGCCGTTCAAAATCGTTCGGATATTTTTCGCGCAGCGAAATGAGCAGCCGCCGGTTGATTTCTTCGACGATTTGATACACGCGCGGAAGCAGACCTTGAAAGATTTCGATCGGCCACTTTTCGAGCGCTTCGGCGAGGATCGTGTGATTCGTATACGCAAACGTGTGCGTCACGACTTTCCACGCATCGTCCCAACCGACGTTATATTCGTCCATGAGGATGCGCATCAGTTCGGGAATCGCTACGACAGGATGCGTGTCGTTCAGTTGGATGACGTGCAGTTCGGCGAATTTGCCGAAATCGGTTCCGAAGCGCGAAACGTAGGCGCGAACCAGATCCTGCAGGCTCGCCGACGAAAAAAAGTATTGCTGTTTGAGACGGAGCGCTTTTCCGCTCGGACCGCTGTCGTTCGGATAGAGCACGCGGCTGATATTTTCGGCGCTGTTTTGTTTTTCGACCGCACGGTTGTACTGCATGTCGTTGAACAGCTGGAGGTCGAAGCCGTTCGGAGAAGTCGCTTCCCACAATCTCAGCGTGTTCACCGTATTCGTATCGTAGCCGACGATCGGCGTGTCGTAAGGAGTGGCCGTCACTTCTTCCGCGTTTTGCAAAGAAAAGTGCATGCGGCCGTCGGGCGTTCTGTCGTACACTATCGTACCGCCGAAGCGGACAGTTACCGCCAAATCGCTTCGCTTTACTTCCCACGGATCGCGGTGCTTAAGCCAGCGGTCGGGGTATTCGACTTGCCAGCCGTTTTCGATCCGCTGTTCGAACATACCGTATTCGTAGCGGATGCCGTAACCGTGACCGGGATAATCGAGGGTTGCGAGGCTGTCGAGAAAACACGCGGCGAGCCGTCCGAGACCTCCGTTTCCGAGACCCGCGTCGGGCTCTTTGTCTTCGATCATATCGTAATCGATGCTCATGTCTTTGAGCACTTCTTTTACCTGCTTTTCGATCCCCGCGTTGATGAGATTGTTGCCGAACGCGCGTCCCATCAAAAACTCTGCGGAAAAATAGTAAAGCTTTCGCACCGGATGCGCTTCATACGCTTCCCTCGTCGCCATCCAATTTTTAATAATCGGATCGAGCACGGATGCGGCGACCGCATCGAACAGATCGTGTTTCGTCGCCCGTGAAATATTTTTTCCGTAACGGTCGTGAAGCCGTTTTTCAAGATTACGTTTAAACTCTTCTGCGCTGAATTGCATACGCTCTGTCTCCTTGACAATATTTATCCGCGTTCGGGTACCGTTGAAAAACCCGACCGATTTTCAGAGGTTCCGTTTGCTTATCAACAGTACAAGACTGTCGGAAGGCAAAACATAGCGGTGCTGTTCGTTTAACAATTCTTCATCTCCCCGCATACGAACGGCGTCCTCTCCGTCGATCGACGTGTCGGCGATGCGGTACCACACATTTCCGCCCGCGGGAGAAGGCAGCGTGATCGTCAAATCGTAGATGTCGGTGTTTATCGCAAAGTAGATTTCGTTGACACCGATACCGTCGGCTAATTCATCGACTTTGAATGCGAGAAAGCGGTTGAGCTTCGCCCAATCGGGATTTTTCCCGTTCGCATCGTACCAGGTGATCTCCGACGAATCCGCAAAAAAGGTATTGCGCCGAAACAGAGAATACGCTTTGCGCAATTCAATCAGCGTTTTCGTATACAGCAATATGTCACGATTTTTATCACAGCCGTGCCAGTCGATCCATGACGTTTCGTTGTCCTGACAATACGCGTTGTTGTTGCCCCGCTGCGTTCTCATCATCTCGTCGCCTGAAAGCAGCATCGGCGTTCCCTGCGAGAGAAACAGACAGGTAAGAAAATTTTTTATTTTGCGGCGGCGCACCGACACGATTTTCGGATTTGTCGAATCGCCTTCGAAACCGTTATTGTAGCTGAAATTGTCGTCGCTGCCGTCGCGGTTTCCCTCTCCGTTTTCTTCGTTATGCTTTACGTTATAGCTCACCAAATCGTACATCGTAAAACCGTCGTGCGACGTGATATAATTGATGGAATTCGTCGGAGAACGTCCGTTCGCTTTATACAAATCCGAACTGCCGGTCATCCTCGTCGCAGCTTCCGTCGCCGCACGGTCATCCCCTCGGATAAAGCGCCGCATATCGTCGCGGAATTTTCCGTTCCACTCGCACCACCTGCCGACGCCGAAAGAGCCGAGCTGATAGCCGCCGCCGGCATCCCACGGTTCGGCGATGATCTTCGTTTCGGCAAGCAGCGGATCTTGTGCTATCGCATAGGGCAACTGCCCCGAAGAGATGAGATGACCGAGTTCGGAACGGCTCAATATCGTCGCAAGGTCGAAACGGAATCCGTCGACGTGCATATCGACGACCCAATGCCTCAAACTCGCAAGGATGAATTCGCTCACCGTCGGATGGTTCGCGTTGACCGTATTGCCGCAGCCCGAATAATCGGCATAGTATTGTTTTTGGTCCTGCGGCAGCATATAGTACACGCCGTTTTCGATCCCGCGAAACGAAAAAGTCGGACCGTTTTCATTGCCTTCAGCCGTGTGATTGTATACGACGTCGAGGATCACTTCGATCCCCGCGCGGTGCAATTCACGCACGAGCTCTTTGAACTCCCGCACCGCCCCACCCGGAGAGGTGTCTGCGGCATACGAGGTTTTCGGCGCAAAAAAACCGACCGTATTGTAGCCCCAGTAATTTGTCAATGATTGTCCCGTGCGCGGGTTTACGCGTTCGTTTTCCGCTTCGTCGAATTCGAATATCGGCATGAGTTCGACGGCCGTAACGCCGAGGTACGTGAGATACGGAATCTTTTCGATAAAGCCGCGGTACGTACCGGGTTTTTGCACTCCGGATGTCGGAGAGTACGTAAATCCTTTGACGTGCGCTTCGTAGATGATCGTTTCGGAAAGCGCCCTCGCAAGCGGCTTGTCTCCCTGCCAATCGAAATCGGCATCATCGACAACGACGCATTTCGGAAAATCGGATAAATCGGCAAGAAGTCCGTTTTCGATGCCGGCTCTCCCGTGTTCGCGCTGCGTGCGGTAGGAGCGGAACACGGAACCCTTCGTAAACGCTTTTGCACACGGATCGAAAAGGTATTTATTAAAATTGAATCGATCGCCTGCAGGAGGATCATACGGCCCGTCAAGGCGATACAGATAGAGCGCTCCCGCTTTCAAATCTTTGATAAAAACGTGCCACACGTCGCCGGTTTTATTTATTTTCGGATCGAGTTCGATCGTATCGCAAAAGGTTTTTGCATCAGGAGAATCGAAAAGATAGAGCACGACGCGCGTCGCATTTCTGCTGAACAGCGAAAAATTCACGCCTCCGTCCGCGACGACGGCTCCGCATTGCATAGGCCTGCCTGCAAGCACACGAGAAGCATCCATGGGCGGTATTTTATCATAAGACAATAATAAAAAGCAACATTGCGCATCGGCACCGCGCGTACATTGCCGCGTTGCACCTATGCATATCGGCTGCGTACATTACCGGCGTGCAAGCACCGAGTAGCCGCGCATACGTCATATCGCTATACTGTGATGCATACATGAACACGGAACACACGGCACAAAGCGGCGGACGGAAAGCGGGCATCGTCGCGATCATCGGACGACCTTCCGCCGGCAAATCGACTTTTCTCAATACGGCGTGCGGAGAACTCGTATCCATCGTATCGGAAATACCGCAGACGACGCGCGATGCGATCCGCGGCATCATCAATACGTCGCTCGGCCAGCTCGTATGCATAGACACGCCCGGCTACCACGCGAGCGAAAAAAAACTCAATCTCAAATTGAAATCGATTGCAGCCGAGCAGCTGAAAACCGCCGACGCTCTGCTCTACATCATCGACAGTACGAGAGCTGCGGGAGAAGAAGAATCGCTCGTCGCCGAACTCGTCAAACCCTTTGCCGACCGCACCGTCGTCGCAGTCAACAAGCGCGATGCGCCGAATGCAAAAACCGCCGATGCGATCGCCTTTATTAAAAACGCACTTCCTGAAATTCCTGAAAAGAGAGTCATCGCCGTATCGGCAAAAAACGATGAAAACATCGACGACGTGCTGAAAGCGCTGTACGAACTCGCGCCCGTCGCACCCGAATTGTATCCGAGGGAATACTATACCGACCAGGACGTCGGCTTTCGCATTGCGGAAATCATACGTGGAGAAGCGATCAACCGCCTCGAAGAAGAAGTACCGCACTGCCTCTATGTCGATATCATGGATATGGAAATGAAAGACGGCGGCAAACGGCTGTGGGTGAGAGCGAGCATCTGCGTCGAACGCGAAAGCCAAAAAGGCATCGTCATCGGTAAGGGCGGCGCGATGATAAAAGCGATCCGTACGGCATCGATCAACAGATTCCGCACCGTCTTCGATTACGCGGTCGATCTCGACCTGCAGGTAAAGGTCGATAAAAACTGGCGGCAAAAAGACGCGGTATTGAAAAAATTAATAAAATAACCGTAGTGCCCGCGCGGCAAAACGCAAACGGGCGGCATACAAAGCGAAATCAAGCGTATTGCCACTTATCGATAAGCGGATACCTTTTTGATTAATAATTAATTAAATACACCCATTATTGTTTCCGTATACAAGCACGACAACGAAATCAATAAACCGAAAGCAACACCGCCCTTTAACTGTGATAAACGCATTTTGCTTCCGCCTTATAATACAGAGCGTCTCATACCCGTTCGGACACAGACACTCTTTCGAGTATCATACCCGATTATCAATTAATAATTTTTATCTGCAGATTTTTATCAGAGCATTGATGTATCAATAGCGTATTGCACCAACATATCGTTTTTCCATATAAGCAAAGGTCCCTCCGTCATGTTTTCTCCGTTATTTGTATAAAAAACAGTAGCGATACTGTTATTCCGATCAACAACGGTTATTTTCCATCCTGCAAATTTCTGCGTATGAATTACCCCTGAAAACAAAAGCCGTTCGCCGTTAAATATTTTATTTCCCTGAATATAGCCGATCGGCTCAATTGTCTTATTATTTTTTCTAAACAAAATCGCCTTGGTAAAAAAGCCCTGTTTATTATCCAAAACGTTATATGCAAAATAAAAATCGAAATTTGAAAAATGATGTGATTCTATTTTATATTCCTGATAATCAAAATAATTATCTAAGAATATATCCCGTGAATTATCTTGACTGTACACATATCCAACAATCAATAAAATGGCTGCAAAGAAACAAAACTTTTTCTTCATTTTTCATTCTCCTGTACATGATAAATAATATTAACAGATACGGCATGCATAATTGTTCCGATAAAAATAAAAAATACCGGTATATTTTTCCCATATAAAACCGTCTTCCATAACGACCCGCCATCTAAAATGATCGAGTATACCAATATACCCTGTAAAGCGAGTATCATCAAATGAAAAAGATATTCTAAAGATTTCATTTTGGCATGAGATCTTATAATCTCAATAATAAGCCCGGGAGTAAATAAAAAAACGAAAAAATCTATAACGACATTATTATCCGACACCGAAGACGGATAGGCATTTAAATAATCTAAAAATACTGCTGAGCTCATATCCGATACCAATCCTTTCGTAAATCTAAAACAAAAAGCGGAAAATATGATAATAACGATTGAAATCAAAATTATTGATCGTCGATACATTATCGTTCAAAATCCTTCTGTTTGTTAATTATTCTTTTCCTTTTTCATTTCAATGATAAACGAATTTTTCGTCAGCCTTTTAACAAACACATAATCTTCAGGAAGCTCTTTTTCAAATGGAATCTCAAACCGAATACCGTCATAAAAAGGCTCTCTCTCCAAATCATCAAAATACGTATAAAGAGGATATGCTGCCGCATACCTGTCTTTATCTATAAAGAGTATTAAAACATCATAAATTTCATACCGTTTCTTTATTTTAACAGAATCACAAAAAAAATTGATTTTATCTTTTTTATTTTTACCTCCAATAAAAACGATTTTTTCACATCTGTATCTATAAATGTCTGTAAGCTTTTTTTCTTTTTCGATCCGTATCGTATGCAGTTTCGGATTTGCCGTCCCCAGATAAATAAAAATAAGATAAATCAAAACACAAACGAAAGATAACAAAGTTATTAAAATCAATAAAAGAACGAATTTCTTTTTCATTATCTTTTCCTGTCATGAAAATTCGCATCGATAAAAATATCGATCGATCTCAAATCGCACTCTCAGAACCAAGTTCTCCGATGCGAATCAGAATACCCTAAAGCAAAACCTTTCCGTTTCGATCTTTTCCGAAATTTTATCGAGCAAATAGACAACTTCCGTAGTACCGTAATCCATGTACAGTACATAATACGCTTTTCGTATTTCAGGATTAACGGTATGTTCAAAATCGTCAATTATTTTCATGCATAGTACAGCTTCTCTGTCTGAAACTTTTTTCTTTTCACATTTTCGTTCGGTTTTTATATATTGCTTTATAAATTCGTCTTCGCATGAAACAAACAATCGATAAGTATTTTCTTCCAAAAGAAAAACCGTCGCGCTTTGGAAAGTATTCATCTTTGCAGAATATGTCGTATCGTTTATTTTCTTCCAAATGACAGTACCGTTTTTTTGATTGACAAGAAGATATAAACCGATAATACAGAAAATCACAGAGTAAACAAAAGCAGGTATTTTGTTTGTCTTACGCCTTTTACTCGACATAAATAAAAACAGAAAACCTATGGCCGCGATAAAAAAGCAAAACAGAATCAACAGCAGAGATTTATTAATAAGCAATCGCGCCTCCGGTTAACAGTATTACATATTCGAAGTCAATATCTTTCGTCCAAAAATTTCGTAAATTACGCAAAGCTGTTGATATTGCAAACTTTCCCTTGAATACTTCCGGAACCGTATTGACAGGATACACTTACTTTCCACCGGTCGAGTCATAACTCAAATCTAAAAAGAGGGTGTTGAATCAAGAATTCTTTTATTAAAATACGAAGAACGTTTATTTTTTTTCTTCGCGTTCGCGGGCTTCCCGTTCTTCGCGCGCGGCTTCTTTTTTATCTTTAATATCGGCTACACCGATAAACAGACAGATAAGACCGACGAGAGCCGCAAGGACGGGCAGGCAGCCTCTGAGAAATGCGAGCACATCGGCGCTCCAGTTGAGCGGAAACGACGGCAACAGCGCAAAAACGGTAAACGCGATAAAAATAATTCCTGCAATCAACGATATCATACGAACTCCCATAAAAACTTTTACAAAATCATAATAGCCCGAATGCGGGCTTTTGTAAATCCCGCGCTGCACGAGCACCGCACGAGCCGCACGGATCGCATAAATGCTCGACTTAGTTTTTATAAAACGATATACTGCGAACTGCATATCGAAATCGGAGACAATAACGGCAGGATATAATGGAACGCAGATATTTCGCCGAAGCGGCAAAAATCACTATTCCGGTTTTGTTCGGTTATACGGCGATCGGGATCCCCTTCGGTTTGATGATCGTAAACGCGGGCTATCCGGTGTGGATCGCGCCTGTTATGAGCATAACGATGTACGCGGGTGCAGGACAATACGTCGCCGTCGGCTTGTTTGCGTCGGGTGCGCCGCTCGGTGCGATCGCGTTCACGGAACTCCTCGTCAATATCCGCCACATCGTGTACGGTCTCTCGCTCATCTCGCGCTTTAAAAACGTCGGCGCATGGAAACCGTATCTGATCTTTGCGCTGACCGATGAAACCTATTCGCTGCTTACGAACTGTACCGTACCGGAAGGCGCAAACGCAGGCTCGTTTTACGGCACGATCGCCCTGCTCGACCACCTGTATTGGATTTTGGGCGGCGTCATCGGAGCCGTCGCGGGGCAATTTATTCCGTTTTCGCTCGCGGGCGTGGACTTTGCACTCACCGCCCTCTTTATGGTGCTGCTCATCGAACAGCTTGCCAAATCGCGCGACGCCACGCCTCCGGTCATCGGAGCCCTTGCCGCACTCGCCGCCGTCGTCCTTTCCCGTTGCGGTCTTTTTCCGTCGGGGCATATACTCATCGCTGCGATCGCCTTTGCGCTCGCCGCCCTCGTCGCAGTACGCGGTAAAAAATTCAAAACCGAAACGGAGACATCTCTATGACGCCGCTTACTCTCGCCGCCGCGCTCATCGCGACCGGCATATCCGCGCTCATCGTCTTTGCGACGCGCGCCTTTCCGTTTATACTGTTTTCGTACCGCGATCCGCCGCGCATCATCACCTTTATCGAAAAATATATCCCGCCGATGATCATAGCGATCCTCGTCGTATACTGCTTTAAAGACATCGAGTTTACATCCCGCCCGTGGGGACTTCCGTCCGTCATTGCACTCGGGGCGACGGCGATTTTACACGTATGGAAACGGAACGCGATGGTGAGCATTTTCGGCGGCACACTGTTGTATATGGCGCTGTCTCGGCTGCCGTATTGACGAGAGCCGTATTGACGCCGGAGATGTGATGATTTAAAATAATTATAATATGGACATGGTACTCTTTCGCGAAATATCGACAGACGATCTTTCGTTTAATCCCTTTTCGAAAGTTTTAAAACAATGGATGCTTATCTCCGCCGGAACCGAAAAAGACTGCAATACGATGACGGCGAGCTGGGGTATGTTCGGCGGCTTGTGGCGAAAAAACGTCGTGCAGATTTTTATCCGGCCGCAGCGCTTTACAAAAACTTTTATCGATTCGTACGATTTGGTAACGCTCTCTTTTTTGCCGGAACGATATCGGGAAGCGCTGAAAATCTGCGGTACGATTTCGGGACGCGATACGGATAAGTGGAAAAAGGCGGGCATCAGTCCCTATCCGATAAACGGCACCGTCGCCGTAGCGGAAGCCGAGCTCGTCATCGTCGGGAAAAAATTGTATTCGCAGTTTTTCGACCCGAAACTTTTTGTCGATAAAACCATCGACGCGGACTGCTATCCCGACAAAGATTACCACGAAGCGTACATATACGAAGTGTGCCGCGTTTTTGAAAAAGCGCGGTAGCGGCATATCGTTTGTGTCTTGTCTATAAAAACAACGTTTACTTCGGCAATTGTACGAATAAGCTCGCAAGCGTTGTTTTACCGAGTTCCGCCTCCATCGCACCGAACGCGCTTTCCAATACCGGATCGAGGATGCGGTGAATGTTTTTCCCTATCGGACATTTTTTATTCGGCTGCGGATGAAAAGCGAATACGTTTTGCGCTTCTCCGCTTTCGTTGATCGCTCGGTATACATCGAGCAGCGTGATCGCATTTGCATCTTTTGTAAGACGCGAGCCGCCGACGCCCGCAGCCGTTTCGACAAGCCCCGCCTTTTGCAGCTGCAATAAAATCTTTCGTATAATAACGGGATGCCGTTGCGCTTGTTTGCTCTCGTCGTTTGACAAACAAAACAAGCAATGGTACACTGCAAAATACGTTTTACAAGGAGGATTTCAAACTATGAAAAAAACTGCAAACGGACAGTTATACAGTCGGTATGAACTCCTCTTCCGACCATGCAATTTTTTATCACGGTAAAATTATGGCGCCTTTCCTCCTCATCGTAACCGGCCCGCCGGGATGCGGTAAAACGCATTTTTCCGCGCGTGTCAAAAATTATTTTCCCGCCATCACAGTGCTCTCCTATGACACGATAAAAGAGCGCTACTTCGACGAATACGGTTTTGACAACATGGAAGAAAAGCAGCGCGTCAACGATATGTCGATCGCGGCGTTTTATGAGCTTTTGGAAAACACGATGCGGGCGAAAAAAAATATTCTCATCGAATATCCCTTCAATAAAATACACGAACAAAAGCTTTGCGATATCGTTTCATCGCTCGGATACAAAGCTGTGACGATCCGCCTTACGGGCGACTGGCGCGCGCTGTACGAACGCGCCGTGCACCGCGACGTACATGAACCGCGGAATCCGGGACATCTTTTGCGCGTGTATCACAAAGAACGCCCCGTCAAACCGGAAGACGTCATTCCCGAACCGGATTTTGAAAGTTTCGTCGAAGCCTGTGAGCGGAAAAATTACCGCATCGAAATCGGAGATGTGTTCACCGTCGACGTAACCGACTACGACGCCGTAGACTACGCTTCCCTTTTTGCCGAAGTCGAAAAAAAAGTGACGGCGGAAGCATAATCAACGCGCTATTTCAGCGACTCGGCGTACGGACAACCTTCATTTTTTCCACGGCTGCATGCGGAGATAGGTTTCGTTTCTGTCTTGACCGACGGACACGATCCCGACGGGCGTTTCGGTAAAGGTTTCGATAAATTCCACATAAGCCTTCGCGTTCGCCGGCATCTTTTCATAGGAGCCGCACCGGCGGAGGTCGCTTTTCCAACCCTCGAATTTTTTGAGCACGGGACGCGCCGCATTGAGTGCGGGAATGCTCGCCGGAAAATCCGTGACCGTTTTCCCGCCGATATCGTATGCGACACAGGCTTCGATCGATTCCATTTCGTCGTAGATGTCGAGATGCGTCAACACAAGCGAATCGATCGAATTGACACGGCATGCATAGCGGAGCGCGACCAAATCGAGATAACCGCACCGCCGCGGTCGCCCCGTCGTAACTCCGAATTCGTTTCCGGTCGTGCGCACGTAATTGCAGAGCTCGCTTTCGGTATCGTTATTGAACTCGGTCGGCATGGGGCCGTTTCCGACGCGCGTTTCGTAAGCTTTAAAAACGCCGTACACTCTGTCGAGAGAGCGCGGTCCGATCCCCGATCCCAACGCCGCGCCCGCCGAACAGGATGCACCGGAACTTACGTACGGATACGTTCCGCTGTCCAAATCGAGCATGGCGCCTTGCGCGCCTTCGAATAAAATATTTTCTTTGCGGTATTCCCACAGCTTCGAAGCGATATCGACGCGCATCGCGATGAGGCGGGATGCATACGTATCGATGAATTGCCTGTCTTCGGCGTCAAGATCGGCGATCTTTTCTTTCCAATCCAAATCGGCGAGCCTGATCCCGTCACGTTCGGATTTTTGCGAATACGAAGTTCCGATACCCCTTCCCGTCGTTCCGATGGGACGCTTACGGGCGGCGTCGCGCTCTTTATCCATTCTGCGGTACGCGGGCAAAACAATGTGCGCGCGGTCGGAAATGAACACGCGGCCTTTCCACGAAATGCCGTTGTCGGTGAGCATCTGCAGTTCTGCAAAGAGGGCTTCGGGGTCGATCACCATGCCCGACCCGAGAAATACCGATTTATCGGGATATAAAATACCCGAGGGTACTTGGTGCAGCGCATACTTTTTTCCGTCGACGACGATCGTATGACCGGCATTCGCGCCGCCGGCAAAGCGCACGATGTATTTCGCATCCTGCGCAAGAAAATCGACTATCTTTCCCTTTCCTTCATCGCCCCACTGCGCGCCCATAACAACAATGTTCATCGCTTCCTCCACAGTACATCGCCGGCAGTATATACCGCCGATTGTACCAGTATAGCGCAAGATTCCGATTCTTACAACTTCACGCCCTCATGAATTACAAAATTATGAATCGTAAATTGCGTGATTACGAATTGCACATTGCAAAAAAGAGGCGGGGCGGGTATAATCTGCCTATGCTTGAAAAATTAACAAATACCTTTTCATCGATTATCCAAACGGTGAGCGGAAAATCGACGATCACCGAAAAAAATATTGAAGATACGGTCGAACGCATTAAGACGGCGCTCCTCGAAGCCGACGTCAATCTCCGCGTCGTGCGCCGCTTTGTCAATTCGACGATCGAAGAAGCGAAGGGCGAAAAAGTTCTTCGCGCCGTCGATCCCGGCGAACAATTCGTTAAAATCATTTACGACAAACTCGCCTCTATGCTCGGAGACGCGAAAACCGATCTGCACTTAAAAGGGCCGGACACGCAGTCGGTCATTTTGCTGCTCGGTTTGCAGGGATCGGGTAAAACGACCGCAGCGCATAAACTCGCATACCGCTTGGCAAAAGAAGGACGGAAACCGCTGCTGGCCGCGTGCGATTTGGTCCGCCCTGCCGCCGTCGAACAGCTTTCGCAGCTCGGCGAAAAAATCGGTGTGCCGGTATTTAAAGAAGAAGGCGTATCCGCCGTTCGCGTTGCAAAAGATGCTCTCGACTATGCGCGGAAAAATTCGCTCGATACGCTTATCGTCGATACCGCGGGGCGCCTCCAGATAGACGAAGAGATGATGGCCGAACTCGTCGATATTAAAAAAGCGCTTTCTCCCGATGAAACGATCCTCGTCGCCGACGCGATGACCGGTCAAAACGCGGTCGATATCGCAAAAACGTTCGATGAGCGGCTTTCGCTTTCAGGCGTTATTTTAACAAAATTCGATTCCGATGCGAGAGGAGGAGCTGCGCTTTCGCTTAAAACGATGACCGGTAAACCCATTCTGTTTATCGGTACGGGCGAAAAAACCGAAGACCTCGAAGTTTTTCACCCCGACCGCATCGCAAGCCGCATCCTCGGCATGGGCGATATCGTTTCGCTCGTCGAAAAGGCGCAGGAAACGGTCGACCGCGAAGAAGCGGAAAAGCTGCAGAAGAAAATGGCGCGCAACGAGTTTACGCTCGACGATATGCTCATGCAGTTTCGGCAAGTGCGCAAGATGGGCAGTATGCAGCAGCTTATGGAGATGATGCCGGGCATCGCTCAGCAGATGCAGGGGCGCGATTTCGATACGGACGGCATGAAAAAGCAGGAAGCGATCATCCTGTCGATGACGAAAAAAGAGCGGGCGAACCATTTTATCATCGGACCCGCGCGCCGTAAGCGCATCGCAAAGGGATCGGGGACTTCGGTCGCTGACGTCAACAAATTGATAAAGCAGTTTGAAAAGACGAAGCTCGCGATGAAAAAGCTCAGCAAAAACCGCGGTATGCAGGCGCAGTTTATGAATCAGCTCGGCGGCGCCGCCCTCGACATGGAAGCGCTTGCGAAGAGGTTCGGAAGATAGCGGTATTTGTGAAAATCTGTTAGGTGTACAACACAGGGTATTAGCATAAAAAAATGAAAAGGAAAATTTGTTTTTTATTAATACTTTTATTCTCATTGAAAATTTGTTTTGCAAATGAAAATTCGAAATTTGATTTAATAACATTTTATAAAAATCCTTTTATAAAAAAAGAAATGTATCCGGAAATATTTTATACTTATTTAGATTTTGAAAACTATTTCAAAAATGAAACATTTGAAATATCATCTGAAGTTATACAGAACAAGTATGACAAAACAAAAAATAATATTCGTTATAAATTAAACAAAGATAATATTACATTATATTATTTACATTCGGGTTATAACGGTAAATGTTTTTTAGAATTAATGAGTATTATTCCTAATAAAGAATTACTTGTAAAATATGGATTTTACAAGGGAATGGACGAAAAATCAGTTTTAGAAATTTGCGGTAAAAA